>NZ_JBNUPG010000007.1:0-73380 GCF_050409545.1 Facklamia sp. P12932
CATAAGCATGCCATTTTAGAAGCACCTTGTGTAACATATGTTTGACAACTCTAGATAAAACAAAAAACCAAAATCAAGATTCCCTTGACTTTGGCTTCAACATATTATGATTCTATAAATTATAGGGATCATTCACAAAAACACAGACATTTAATGTATTAAAAGCATGTTCTACTATATAGAAAGAAGTCTGTACATGACTAATAAGATAGAACAGTCCTCAATACTAAAGACCCAAACATTAATTTCTCTCATAATTGAGTCGCACAAGTCAAAAATAATCACTATATTTCTTGCGCCTTAAGTTCTCCTGTTCACCCTTTTCATCCTTGCTCCTACTATCATAAGGAAAAGACTGTCATTAAAAGGCTAACTATTTACCTATTATTAGCTCCTTATAAGGCTTAGGAAAGGTCTGTTTTTGTCTGAACAAACAAGCTTTGATCACCACACTTTCCTGCTCAGAATAAGCCCTTGTAGATACATTGTTTCATCTCTAGTGCTACCAAACAAAAATAGCGTGTTTAACAACCCACACGCCCTCAAAAAAGATGATTGCTTATCAAACATATCTATCTATAAGTGCATCATGTCATAATTGCCTTCGCTTCCGTTTCTCATAAACGGCCACCGACCCTCCTTTAAAAGATTTGTTTGATAAGTTTAAGTCAATTCCAACAGTGAAGGGGGCTATAAGCTTTGCTAGTGCAATGTCATTCCCCATCAAGTCATAGATGTTGTAGAAGATGTCACTTAAAATATCTAAAAAAGTGCTTTTACCGTTATAGTCATCATGAATAAAATAAGGTAAAAACTATTTTCATTGACTGATACACAGCCTACATTGCCTTAACTTGCCAATTGAGCCCTAATACTTTGATTATTATTGAACGGTTTCATATCGTTGTTCAATCCCTTAATCCTGAATTAAATCGGTTGCACATTCATTGGATAAATCAAGTACATCATAGAGACAAGCGCTCTACAATAAATCAAAAGATATTGGGGGACTGTTTTTGAACAATACCGACAATAGGGACAATGACCTATAAAATCAGAAGCAAGTGTTTAAAAGCATCTATCAAATGATACAAAAGCTACACTATCCCTTAGAAAAATTTAGTCACAAAGCATTTAAGGTCTTACTCCGTGACAATTCAACCTCCCGGCTATCATCTAGGTTAAGAAGAACCTTCGGAATCCCAACAACTTTCTTGAGATTACCTTCAACCATCCTGAACTAACTAAGGGGTGATCAATAAATTTAAAGTGCTTAAGCGCAATGTCCATGACTCCCGAAACTATTGTCATTTTAAAGATAAAATCTTTTAACGCGAGACAATTTGTATCCGAAGAAAAAGAAAAAGAGACCAAACAGATATTAACTGCTTAGTCTCCTTAATTTATCATCAACCCTATTTGATATAGAGTCTATTTTTTAAACTAATGCTTTTTTGGCTTCCTCAACCAAAGCAGTAAATGCTGCTGCATCATTGATAGCAATATCTGCTAACATTTTACGGTTAATTTCGATTCCGGCTTTTTTCAAACCATTCATTAATACAGAGTAACTCATATCATTTTGACGAGCTGCTGCATTAATACGTGTAATCCACAAACGACGGAAATTACGTTTGGTTTGACGACGGTCACGAAAAGCATACATGTATGACTTCATAACTTGCTGCTTAGCTGTCTTAAATAATTTTGACTTTGCTCCGTAATAACCTTTAGCTAATTTTAATGTACGTTTACGACGTTGACGTGTAACATATCCACCTTTTACGCGTGCCATGATTTTCTTCCTCCTTTATTCCTATAAAGCTGAAATTTGTTGCTTAATACGTTTCATATCTGAAGCAGAAACTAAAGCTGATTTTCGTAGTTGACGACGTTGCTTTTTAGTTTTACCGTGGAAACGGTGGGAAGTAAATGCACGTGAACGTTTCAATTTACCTGTACCTGTTTTCTTAACGCGTTTTGCTAAACCGCGGTGAGTTTTTTGTTTTGGCATAATAATCCTCCTATATTCCTACTTATTAATCGTATTATGATTCTGACGAGGGTGCGAGTATGGTAAACATACTACGGCCTTCCATTTTAGGTTTTGACTCAACGGTCGAAACTTCTTTTGTATCTTCAATAAAGTCTTCCAAAACATCTAAACCTAAATCCTTATGGGTAATTGACCGTCCTCTAAACCGGATACTTGCTTTCACTTTATCGCCTTTTTCCAAGAACTTGATTGCTTGACGTAATTTCGTCTGGTAATCATGGTCATCAATTGAAGGACTGAGACGTACTTCTTTAACACTGACTACTTTTGTATTCTTACGTTGTTCTTTTTCTTTTTTCTGTAACTCGTAGCGATATTTACCGTAATCCATAATCCGTGCAACTGGCGGATTAGCTTGCGGTGAAACGAGCACGAGGTCCAAATCAAAAGATTCAGCAATCGTTAAAGCGTCTTGTAGCGATTTAACTCCAATTTGTTCTCCATTATCACCGATGACGCGCAATTCCTTAGCGCGAATTTGCCCATTAATCAATGCTTCTTTAGCGATATGAGTCCACCTCCATAATTTTTATGAGTGACAAATAAAAACAAAAAACAGCCCGTTTGTATACGTGCCGTCTCTATCAATTTACAAAAACAGAATTTTCTGCTCCATAAATGATTTGCCCTACATCTTCTAATGTCCGGCGAGAAACGGTTTGTTTCTACTTGTTTTCTCAACTTATACATTGTATCACACTTCATTTGATAAATCAAGTTAAAATTCTTAGAGCATTCTAGAGTGTCTAGAGTTGTCAAACATATGTTACACAAGGTGCTTCTAAATGGGCATGCTTATGTCTTAACGTCTCGTCCTCAAATTCTTAGAGCGCAAATTTCCTTTAGCTATTAATCATAATTGATGATATAATACTGCAGAAATCTAAATATTAGGAGTTTTTTTAATGGACTTAAAAAAAATTATAATAGGAACGATTATGATAGGGCTGTTAACAGCTTGCCAAAATACCTCATCCCCTGAAGTGAAAAGCTCTTCAGTTGACTCATCTAACAATCAAGCTTCATTAGAGGATTCTCAATCATTACAAAGTCAACCTTCTTCCTCACTTGAAAAGTCAGTTGCTGATGAAGATGATCAAATATCTTCTACTAAAGAAGAGAGTAGGGAAACAACTTTATCCAAAACTGACAAATTAAGAAAAGCAATTATAAAAAAGCAAAACAACTCAAACGATGATAAAGAAGAGACAAACGAAGACTTAGAAGTTTCTTCCATAGAGCCTAACGAAAGTACCGAAACAGTTAAAAAAGATAAACCAATAGTTGAAGATGACGGAACAACCGATAAGGAAGAAACCACCTCTGCAAGTGGTGGAAAAACAACTATTGAAACTACACAAGAAGATGATACCGAACAACAACCAGCCGCTTCATCATTTTCCTTAGATTACGATCAATATAACTCCGTTCAAGAAATTATCGAAGATTTAATTGATGAATATGGCGTTGATTCTTCTAAACTAGGTATTGCTTATCAAAATTTTGTAAGTGAAGAATCCTATTACTTAAACGAAAATGAAGCACGTCATGCAGCTTCTACCAACAAAGTGGGAACCTCCGTCCTATATCTCGACCTAATTGAAGCAGGTGTCCTAAGTTGGGATAGTCAACTGCCTGCTAGCGAAAAGGATTTAGAAGAAGGTGATGGTAGAATCACCAATAATCCCTTACGCTCATATTATAGCTTAGAGGAATTGATTTCTAACCTTCTAGTCTATTCAGATAATACTGCCTGGAACATTTTAATCGATTATTATTACGAAAATTATGGTGATTATCGCAATGACTTAATCGAACTATCAGGCATTAATAATAAACCGATTGCTTTAACTCAAAATATGAACTATGCGACACCCAATATGCTAATCGGTTATCTTAATAAAATTGCTTTCGATGATAGCTATCAACCTATTATAAACTACATGTTAATCGCACAAAAAGGACAACGATTCAAGCTGTACGTTGATAAAGGAATGGCTACTAAATATGGTCAGTATGGTAATGGTTATCACGATACAGGTATATACTTCGAAGACGGAAAGCCTATATATAGTCTAGTGCTAATGACCAACGATCTGGGTACACTCGATAATTTTATGGGGGATTTAAATTTACGCGTAAATGAATGGTACCATTACCAACAGATTCAATAATAATCACATCACCCACGCAACTTCTTCAACAAAAGTTGCGTGGGTGAATTTTGTATTCAAAATTATTTGATCAACATACTTTTAAACTTCATTTTCCAATTGTTCGAGAACACAAAAAGGGACCACTAGAATACTTAGTAAGATATAGCCTGTTTGTATCCAAAAAATTCCCACATCCATCATACCGTGAAAAAGAACGATTACTAATATTGACACAATGAGACCTAATTCTAGTCTAATTTTAGGTTGGAAGACTCGTTCAACTACATTCCTAAAGTAATGACTAAAAGCCATTGTTAAAACCATTAGACCTACAATACCGTAATTAGCTAGTGTATCAATCAATAACTGGTGGGCATGCATTTTTCCTTGATCTGCAAACAAATAATAAAAGGTAACATAAGCCATAGGCCCTCTTCCGATTAAGGGACTTGTTATAAATATTTGCCATCCAGTATACCAAATTGCAAAACGGTCATCAAAAGCATGCGCCAAAGTAGTAAACCTAGGTAATAATTCAGGTTTTATAAACAAAGTTAAAAAACCTCCTGCTAAAGCAAAACCAATCCCCCATGCTATTTTAGGCTTTAAGAAAAATACCATAAGGACAATCCCTACAATACAAGTAGGAATAGACCATCTCGAAGCAGTTAAAAATAAACTAATTAAATTTAAGAAGATGACTATCATCGATAACCAACGATCAAGTGGTCGCTTTGTTTTCGCCATTAAATAAATAGCCATTACTAAAACCATGGCAATATATAGTCCATAATAATTAGGATTAAAAAACGTTGCTTCTGCACGAATTTGCGGATTATGATACTTAAAAATATAAAATAAATCGTAACCATTCATAAAAACATAGTAAGTATATCTTACAAACGCTAGCAAAGCTAACGGGATAGACCCCCATGTGAAAATTTTTATCTGTTTTAAAAAAAGCTGAGGAGTAATTATTTGAAAATAAAAATTAAATAGTAAAAAAAGTAAAAAAAGAACAAATGTGACGGCAACTCCGATATAATTCCTAAAGTAGATTGATATGATTAAACTATATATCAAAAAGATAAATAACCAACTCTGTTTGCGCATTATCTGTCTCAAGTCTCGACGGTGTTGAAATAGAAGATATAAGGTTGTTAAAAAAATAACAGCGCTACCAACATAAAAAGGTAATAAGACTGAAACTGACACCAATAAGAATAAATTACCTTCAAGATTTTCACTTTGAGTCAAAGATTTCAAATTCACTACCATCCACCTCCATGACTAATATTTATTATTATAGCAAAAGATGCTCTATATATTCATTAAGTAACAACAGATTTTATCTTGAAGATTATTCATAAAGTAGTTATTATTAACCAAATACAGTTCATCTCAAAGCTTAAATGGACTCGTTATTTAGAAATAAGTTCAATGTTTATGTGGTTGACACCGTATTTCTTACATTATCTTAGGAAATGCTCATGTCGATAAAAAACTTTTTATTAGCTTTTTTATGATATTTCTAGTTGACTGTCAGCAGGACTCTCATTCTCCTTCTGATAGCGAAGAATCTATTACAACTGCGTCAGAAAGACTAAGTACAACTATTGAGACTCAAGAAACCAGCATGGATGAAAAAATCGGATTGAAGAACATCAAGTTACATCCTATTCAAGAAATTATGATTCCTATCGTTCAGTTACTGATTTAGTGAATGATTTAATAAATGACTATAATTCCCCATCTTCTCGTCTAGGCATTTCCTACTATAATTTTTCACTAAAGAATCTCACTTTTTAAACGAAATTATCGGCCAATATGCTCCTTCTAGCAATAAAGTTGGAACGGCTGTTCTTTACATCTAATTAATTGAAGAGGGAAAACTTAACTGGAAAAGTCAATTGCCTGCCAGCAATGTTGATTTTGAATCAGGTGCAGAAAAAAATACCCATAGTCCCATTCAGTCTGAATACCAATTAGAAGAGCTGATTGAAAATTTATTAGTGTATTCAAATAACATCGCTTGAAACATTCTGATTAATTATTATCAAAACAATTTTGGAGACTTTAAACGTGATTTGGTTGAAAAATCAGGGGCTAGTCAAAAAACAGAAAGTCTTTATGATCAATATAACTATGCTACTCCTAATACTTTATTAGTTTAACTAAAACAAATTGCCCAAGATAAAGAATATTTACCTCTAGTTAGATACATATCCATTTCTGAAAAAGATCAACACTTTAAGCTTTATATCAAAGGTGGTATGGCTGCTAAATATGGACAACTGGATTATGCCTATCACGGTACAGCTATTTATTTTGAAAATGGACACCCTATCTATGCTCTGGTTCTAATGAAAAGAGAAATTGGGACAGTGGATCAATTTATGGGAAAACTTAACCTTATTATCAATGAGTGGTCTCTCTATTAAATTTCTCCCAATAAATAAAACTATTTTATCAAAAATTACTATGTTGTAATCTCTTTTATTTTTACCAATCAACATTTAAAATTGCGCTTTTCATAACTGTGAACGAAATTTGATGCTTCTTTGATTTTTTTAAATTTCATATCTCAATTGGACTTAAATTGAGATTTCGCTATAATAAAGAATAGTTTATTGACTAGTTTTAACGTTAGTCACACCCATTTTAAGGAGGACAGCCTATGCCTATACATTCAATAAATTGGCAAAAATTTTTTAAAAAACTTGTTTTAGTCATGCTTTTTAGCAATTTATTCAATCAAGCTATTTCAGCCCAAGTTGAAAATTTATCTAAATTACCTGATCTGTCTAGAGATATTAATAAGGCCAAAGAATACAAGACGGTCGTCATGCCAGATGATTACCCAGAGGAGCTAACCAGCTTTTTTGATAGTTCAATTAGTTCAAGATCCTTCATTGTGGTAGATGTTGAAACAAATCGAATTTTAGCTCAAAGAGGAAGTAATATCCCCTATCCAATTGCTTCTACAACTAAAATTCTTACAGCCTATCTTACTTATAAAGCAATTGAAGATGGGAAAATAAAAATTACAAGTGAAATTGAAGCTCCCAGTGATCTAACTCAAGCACTCTCTGATAACCCTGAGTTAACTAGCACCCCTTTAATAGCTGGTCAAAAATATACTGTAGATGATTTACTTCATGCTTTAATTATGCGTTCAGGGAATGATGCAGCCTCTTTACTGATGCGAGAAATCTATGGTTCAGAAACTGCAGCTGTTCAAGCGATGATCGACCAACTTAATAATTGGGGCTTTGTAGATTTCGATTTATACACAACTTCTGGTGTCCCTAATGAATTTATACCTGAAGATTGGCGTATGGCTGGGTCTCTAGCTAGTAATGAAAACGCAATGTCTGCTCAGGACCTAGCTTTGATGACTCAAAATGTCATTAAAGAATTTCCAGAAATTTTAAATATTTCTTCTGCTAAAACTTATGTTTTCCAGGAAGATGGCGACTTTAGCCAAGTTTTTAATACCCCTAACCCTCTTTTACCTGGTCAATCATTAGGAAGAGAAGGAATTAATGGCCTTAAATCCGGTCTCACAGATGGTGCAGGAGACAGTTTTGTAGCGACAGGCAAGGAAAATGGGCGTGAAATTATTGCCTTATCCATGGGGAACTTTATCCAAGAAGATGGAAGTTATTCTTCTTCTTATGATCAATTAACCTTGATTCTTGATGCTTTAGCTGAACATCCTGATTTATATCAAAATGAAAACTTACCCCTTAACCAAGTCACTCAATCCAAAGTTGAAGAAGAGCTTAATGAAACTTCCATAGATGGTGAAGAAGATAATGAGTCTCAAACCGAACAAGAAAAAAACACTTTAGAAAATCGAAGAGATAATCCAATAACTAACTTTATTAAAAGAATATTTGACAATTTTAGATGATTAAAAAGCAGATCTCCTTTAAAAAGGAAATCTGCTTTTTAAATATTCATTGCTATCGGCTTCTTCTAATTTTCCATCTATCATTTTAAAAAATCGGTCACATTTAGATATTAGCCGCGTGTCATGCGTCACCATAATTGTTGCTTATGCTATTTCCTTAGTCATTTTTGCTAAAAGATCCACTACCTCGAAAGCACGTTCACTATCTAAACTAGCCGTCGGTTCATCAGCTAAGCGGAATTGATCTTTAACTTTTAAAAAGGAATAAGATTCGAGGCTTGTAAAATTAAACCTATTTTATCAAAGCGGCGTTTAGTACGTTCTTTATCACTTAAAGCGGAAAAATCTTCTTTTAAGTAGACTTGACCTTTTGAAGGACTTTGGAGCCCTCCAATAATCGATAATAAAGTACTTTTACCAGAACCAGCTGGGCCAATTATGGCCACAAATTCGCTTGGTTCAATCTCAAAATTAGTCTGTTTCAAAGCTTGAATTGTTTTGTCACCATCTTTAAAACTTTTTCAATATTTTTAATTTCTATGGCTTTCACGTTTATCTCCTAAGATATCGCTTGACTTGGATCAATGCGTACAATTTGTCTAACTGAAAGCAATCCACCTAAAACCGCAAAGACAATCATTAAGACCATTGTAATTCCAATTAATTCCCATGAAAAAGCAAAAGGTACTTTTGCTGGTAAATAAAGGGCTGTTAAAAGAGTAAATATCAAACCGAGCGTGGGCTCCTATAACCGCCATTAGTAAAGTTTGGTAGACGACTGAGCTGCCGATAAAAAAGCTTGAAATACCCTGTGCCTTCATGACACCTATACAAGACTGCTATGATCATTGCTAATAACTGCCGCCTTATTAGAAAATAATTTTTGTGAATTAAAAAAACACTTAGTCTCAAATTTGCCTTTAAGTAGTTAATAAAGACAATTTGGGCGATAAGTGTTTAGAATTATAATTTTTTATTTTTTCGATTTATTATTAATATCCGCTAAAATCATTGCAATGAAATCTTCAACCGAAACTGATTCTGAATTTTCTTGACCGTAACGACGAACATTCACATTACCAGATTCAACTTCTTTGTCCCCAATTACTAATTGGTAAGGAACTTTAGAAGTTTGAGCTGAACGAATCTTATAGCCAAGTTTTTCATTGCGCAAGTCCATTTCAACGCGAACACCAACATTTCTCAAAGCATGATAGATTTCTTCTACTTTTTCACCATGGGCTGCGAGATTAACTGGTAAAAGAACAACTTGAACTGGAGCTAACCAAGTAGGGAAGGATCCCTTGTACTCTTCAATTAAGTAGGCAACGAATCGTTCCATAGTTGAAACTACACCACGGTGGATAACAACCGGACGATGGTCATTTTGACCATCCTCACCTACATAAGTTAGGTCAAAGCGTTCTGGAAGTAGGAAGTCTAATTGTACTGTGGACATGGTTTCTTCTAAGCCAATAGCTGTTTTGAATTGAACATCTAACTTAGGCCCATAGAAAGCTGCTTCCCCTTCCGCTTCAAAGTAATCCAATTCTAATTCATCCATAGCTTCTTTAAGCATAGCTTGGGCTTTTTCCCACATCTCATCATCATCAAAGTATTTCTTAGTATCCTCAGGATCACGGTATGATAAACGATAACGATAATCTGTAATGCCAAAGTCCTGATATACCTCAGAAATCAACTGTAACACACGCTTAAATTCCTCTTTAATTTGGTCAGGACGAACGAAAATATGCGCATCATTAAGTGTCATTTCACGAACACGCTGCAAGCCTGATAAAGCACCCGATTTTTCATAACGATGCATCATCCCTAATTCTGCAATTCGAATAGGTAGTTCACGATAGGAATGAATATCATCTTTATAAATCATCATATGGTGTGGACAGTTCATCGGTCTTAGAACAAGCATCTCACCGTCACCCATATCCATAGGCGGGAACATATCATCTTGATAATGATCCCAGTGTCCCGAGGTCTTATAAAGATCCGTCTTGGCCATGATTGGAGTGTAAACATGTTGATAACCCAATGAAATTTCCTTATCAGTAATATAGCGTTCGATGGTACGACGGATAGTTGCTCCATTAGGTAGCCAGAAAGGTAAACCTGATCCCGCTTCCGGACTAATCATGAATATGTTCAATTCTTTACCTAATTTACGGTGGTCGCGCTCCTTGGCCTCTTCACGTAATCTTAAGAATTCATCTAGATCTTCTTGTTTAAAGAATGCTGTTCCATAAACCCTTTGCATCATCTTATTATCAGAATTGCCACGCCAATAAGCTCCAGCGAGTGACAAGAGTTTAAAAGTCTTAATCTTACCAGTTGAAGGCACATGAATTCCACGACATAAATCAGTAAAATCTTCTTGCGTATAGACGGTGATAATTTCGTCTTCAGGTAAATCATTGATTAACTCTTGCTTGTAAGGATCATCCTTAAAAATCTCTAAAGCCTCTTGACGCGATACTACTCGCCGTTCAATTGGATAATTGGCTGAAATAATTTTTTTCATTTCCTTTTCAATTTTTGGCAATTCTTCTTCGGTAATTGGATCTGGTTTGTCAGTATCATAATAGAATCCTGAATCAATGGCAGGTCCTACACCAAAGTGAATACCTGGATACAAACGAGTCATAGCATGAGCCATTAAGTGAGCGGTTGAGTGACGCATAATTTGTAAAGCTTCGTCGCTTTTATTAGTGATAATCTCAATTGACCCATCCTTTTCAATTGGTCGATTATGGTCAATAATCTCTCCTTCAAATTTACCTGCTAAGGTTGCTTTAGCTAAAGAACGAGAGATAGATTCTGCTACTTGCATAGGTGTGATGCCTGATTGATATTCTCTTACAGCACCATCCGGTAATGTTAAATGAATTGTTGACATATAAGATTCCTCCTCCGTACTACTGAAACTTAAAACAAAACGTCCCATTGGCTATTACTAACCAATGGGACGTGTATTCGACGTGGTTCCACCCAAGTTCATTATCTTTTATAAGATAATCTCATAGAGTTAACGCCTCCGACGTCTCGACTTACCACTCATGCTTGAGTCGAGCATTCAAGAAGGGGTAAAGCTAATTATCATTAAGGTCTTCCAGCAAACGACCTCTCTCTTGAAATGAGGGAATTAAACTTCGTGACTTCTCATTAATTTCTTATCTTGAGTTAAATTCATTAAACCATCAATCTTAAAAAAATGCAAGAATTAGTTTCATAATTGCATTAATCTGCCAATGCCAGTCAAATTAGCTAAAATCCCTAAAAACATAGGAAATAATAAAACAGTTTGCTTTTCCACAAAGAAATACAACCCTGCCACCGTTATTTGAATAATCAGTGCAATAGCAAGGACTAGCAATATAAACCTTTGCTCTTTTTTAAAATCTGTTGATTTGAATCCATCTCTCATACATCGATTTCCTCTCTTTAATAAATTAACGGTTAGATAAGCGGCGATTTTCTCCCGTCAATTGCCATTCCTTAGTTAAAAATTTAATTCTTTCCATGATTCTTGCCGCTTTCGTCACGTCGGAAGCATTACGACTAGAAGCTAAATGAACTTCTAACTCTGCCATTGTGAAGTTGGAAGTGAAAAATGTTGGTAAGGATTCCTTCATCCGATGTTCGAGTATAACCCCTAATAAATCATCTCTTAACCAAGCTGAATTCGATTCCGCCCCAATATCATCAATAATTAGAACTGTTTTCTTCTTAATTTGCTCTAACATCATAAATAATTGATTGTCTTGCCCAATCACAGCCTTCATTTCCATCGTAAAGGTTGGGTAATGAATCATCGATACTTGATAACCCAAACTGGCTAGAGCATTGGCTAAGGCCCCTAATAAATAGGTCTTTCCAACACCAAACGGTCCAGCGATATACATACCTCTGGCTTGACGAATATTCACTTTAATCTCTTCAATAAAAGTTGTGACAGCTTCCATCAACACTAAACGTTGCGGACTGGTTAAGTCGTAATCTTCAAGCCTTGCTTTTTGAACATCTAGAGCCATCATCCGATTATCAATTAAAGCAGCTGTTTTTCTTTGGGCCTGTTGATGTAAATAACTTTGAGTGGGCACATAGGTAACATCTATATAGTTATAGTTGATAAAAAGTTCCGGTGTAAAACCAGGGTTTTGCCCTTCTTTACCTGCTGCCATGGCTTCTTTTTCCATCCGATACTCGTTGAGTTTGGATAGAGAATTCATGATCATTTCTAGTGAAATTTTGTCCTGATTAGCATTGATAAAATCCTTAATAGCAGGATAATTGAGAAGCACTTTTGTCATTTCTTGACTTGAAGCAGATTGGGGTGTTTGATTTTCAAAATCTTTCATCAGCTGTTTGATGGATTGCATCTTAATCTTCCCCCTTATTTAATAAGTTCTCTAGTCGTTTGCGAATTTCTTCTTCTTTTAATTGTGACGAAGGTTTTGCGCCTTTGTCTATAGAGTCATCATCTATCTCCTTTGACAATGCGTTCTTACCATTTGTCTCAACTGGTTTACTGCTAGCATTTTCTTGAGAAGTGGCTTTTGGATTTTGTTGTTCCTTCAACCAACTAGGCACCAACTCTTGATATTTTTTTTTGTTAGTCCAATTGTTCTTTGATGATTGTGCTTTTTGCTTGTCTTTAATTTTACTTTGTTTCTCTTTAAAGAGTCTCTGCTTATGTAAGAACTCCAAGGCCTCTGCAGGATTGGATAGTCCCACTTGTTGCCACTCATTAGCCAATCGATTCGATCTTCCTTTTTCAAAATTGGCGTGCCCTTCCATAACGATTAAATAATAAACTAAAAAGTTCAAGACAGCTTGTGGCAGACGTGATTTCTCAATTAGTTCTTTTAAATAATAATGTTCAGAACTCGTCGCAAATCCGCCTGCTTCTTCTTTAATTTGATTTAAAAATTCACTTGGATTCATTTGCTGACAGATAAGTATAATTTCAATTTCTTGATCGGTAAAGCTTGGATAGTTCGTTCTTAAATCATTTTTCAAATTAGCAAGTTCTTCGTGACTTGCTTTGACTGACTGGTCGACTAATTGATCATAATATTCGCGTTTCTTAAAATACTGATATTTTGCTGCATAAGTTCTTAACAATTCAAGATCAATTTGTTGTGTGACTGGACTTTGAGCGAGTTTAACAACTTGCGCCATAGCTTCCTCATCCAGTTCATAAAACTGACTTAAGCTAGCTATTTGGTTCAAGACAGCTTGGCTTATCAATTCTTTAGCAACTTGTTTACTGGCTAGTATCTGATAAAAGAAAGATAAATCAAATCTATCTTGAAAGTTGTCTTCATCAAGCTCAAAATTTGAGTATTGGTCTTGGAATTGTATGCCTTCGGTCGCTTCAAATAATTCACTACGACGAAAGTTTTCGCTTTTAGCATTGATAACCTCAGCGAAAGGTAAGGTGATTTCGCTTAATGCTGTCTGCCCTAGGTCTTCTTTTTTCCACAGACGAATCAAGCCATAATAAGACTCATCACCTATTTGATTAAAAAGAGCTAATGATAATTGGGGATGTTTAAAAAAATGTTCCACTGACAAAGGCATTTGCATTTCATAGAAAATAGTTTGCCGTGTATAGTCATCATGTGACTTTTCATCTCGATAAGTTCTTATAAGATTCACAGCTTCTAAATGAATGCGTGCTTGATTGAAATCCCCTATACCCATATTAAGAACAGGTAATAATCGAGAGTGCATCGTCCGATAGGTCCAATTAAGTTTTTCTCTCGGTTGGTGAGCCAAAGTTAAATATAAACTGACTGCATCGGCCCCAATAATCGGTTGATAAAGTTGAGTTAAACATTGAAGTTGCTGAAATGATAAAGGAAGGCCTAATTTGACTTGATAAGGTTGATAAGGATTAATCTGTAAGACCATGGTCCTCTTGCTCCGATGATTTTGATTGTAGCGTTAGGGCTTCAAGTTCTTTAATAAACATTTCACGTGATTGGAATTCACGGTATACCGAAGCAAAACGAATATAGGCCACTTCATCTAATTCCATTAATAAAGGCATTACAAATTCACCGATATCTTTACTAGCAATTTCTTGTTCACAAATTTCTCGAATTTTATTTTCAACGTGACCGACCACTTCTTCCATTTGCTCACGACTAATCGGTCGTTTTTCTGCCGCTCTAACAATACCACGCAAGAGTTTATCACGATTAAACTCTTCACGTGTTCCATCACGTTTAACTACTAATAAAGGTGTTCTCTCAATACGTTCATAAGTATTAAAACGAAAACCACAAGTCATACACTCTCTTCTACGTCGGATAGATGCACCATCTTCTGCGGGTCGGGAATCAATTACTTTGGATTGTTGCTGATGACACTTTGGACATTCCATCAAAGCTCCCCCTTTCTATATAAATATATTAAAGTAATTCCTAATTCTATTATAGCTTATTTAATAAGTCTTGTAATGCTTGATTAACTTGTTCAGCAACTGTCTCTTTGTCAAACTCAGTATCAATGACAAAATCAGCTTGCTCAATTTTTTCGATAGTGGGGATTTGACTAGAAATTTTTCTTTGAGCCATTTCTAGATCGATTTGATCTCTTTGAGTCAAGCGTTCTAATTGCTTATGATAAGGCGCATAGATCACCCACACCTGATCAAAGAAAGCTTGCCAACCCACTTCATATAACAAGGGCACTTCAACGAATACCAATGGTTCAGATAACGTTTTAATTTGACGTCTTAGCTCTTCAAGAATCAAAGGGTGTAAAATTTGATTAAGGGCTTCTAAAGCTTGAGAATCATTGAAGACTATTGCCGATAAAAGTGGACGGTTTAAATGACCTGAGCCCAATAGGATTTTTTCAGAAAATCTTTCAACCAGTCTATTTAATCCCTTACTACCAGGCTTAACTACTTTCCTTGCAATTAGATCCGTATCAATAACTGGATAGTTTAAATTTTTAATTATTTGAGCCACGGTTGATTTACCGGTTGCTATTCCTCCTGTTAATGCTATCAAAAACGTCATACTATACCTCCTGTTTAGTCGATCATGTTTGTTTTTACTAAGTAAAATATCTCTGACACCTTGGACAGTAATGTGTGCCTCGTTGAGCCAACTGAGTTTTTTCTACGGTAGTACCACAACGAAAACAAGGCTGTCCCTTGCGCCCATACACTTGCAATTGTTGTTGAAATTCTCCTGCTTGTCCTAAACTGTTGCGGTAAGTTCGAACGGATGAGCCTCCTGCCTTGACCGCTTCATCAATCACCTCAATGATTGATTGATGTAGATCTTGCATATTACTTAGTGGAACAGACCTGGCCAAACTAGCTGGATGGATTCCTGCTCTAAATAAGGATTCATCAACATAAATATTTCCTAAACCTGCCACTGTTTTTTGATCTAAGAGAACAGGTTTAATCATACGATTAATTTTGGATAGGTCTTTTTGAAAACTTGCTAAATCAAACTCATTTTCTGTGGGTTCTGGACCTAAGTCCTTGGCGAGAAAATAATTTTCTAGCTCATTTTTCGCTATTACTTCAATCCGACCAAACTTTCTAACGTCATGATAGTTCAATAAAGTTTCATCAGTGAACATAAATTCGACATGAGTGTGCTTATCTTTTTGATAGGATGTCAATTGATCTTGAGGAGTGTATTGATATTTACCTTCCATTCGCAAATGCGAAATCATAACCTTATCGCTAAGAATAAATATTAAATATTTTCCTCTTCGTTTGACTTCAATGATTTGTTGGTCGATTAACTGATTAGCAAACAATTTTACTTCTTCAGCATTTTCAGCCCCTACTATTCTAGGCCAATAAACATTTACTTTTTTTATGGTCTTTCCTTGAACCAACTGATTCAATCCAATCATGACAGCATTTACTTCTGGTAATTCTGGCATTTAACCCACTCCTAAACTGAAATCTATTTTTATTTTATCATGAAAGAAGAACTTTGTCGGTTATGTCGAATAATAAAGATGATATCGTCTTATTTTAAAAACCACCTAGGATTAGGTGGTTCAAAAATTTATCTAGCTTCTAAAATAGCAACATCCCTACCTGAAAGATCACTTTCAATATAGCCTGAAGCAAGATATTTTTCAATTACTTGTTTTTCTTCTGATTGACCTTCTAAAATTGAGCGATTAAAAACAACATAATCAATAGTAAGGTCTACTTCTCGATTATTATGATAGAAAAGATCATAAAGTTCTGAATTTTTTGATAAAGGTGTCGTATATGAGGATACCGTCACAACTCTACTATTTTTTGGTATTTTAGCTAAGGTCTTTTGAATCGATTGATAAAATTCAGTGTCGTTTTGATAGGATTGATAATCATACTTTCTAGGGCCTATCATTGTTACAAAAAACGAAAGGCTTGCTAATATTGATAAGGTGATGAAAAAGCTTGATAATTGTTCAAATGAGAATTTTTTGGTTCGAAACAGATACACTTTTCTTCTTTGCCAATGTTCAATGGTTATGATAGACATAAAAAGAATAAGCGTGCTCGACCCAAAGTGATATTGTTTAAATAAGTCGACTTGATAAGGCCAGTCACTGACAAGATTGATGACCAAAAGGGGTAACAATAAAATATACGGGCGCCATGAAACTTGTAGCAAGGGTAAAAAGGCCTGGCTTGCAAAAATAATCAAGAGATACTTTAACTTTTCATAAGTAAAAATACTTGCTAATGTGAATGCGGGGTTTTTTATGGCATTAAAGACCGCATGGATTAAACCCTCTTGGTCTGTCAGCATAAAATTGGCAAAGCGACTAGTCATTGCCCCAGTGCCAAAGTGTCTTAACCAAGTAATAGCAAAGAAAAAATAAGCTATTGGTATAATAATCTGAAGCCCCAGTATTACTTTTTTTACCTTAGACGTTTGGGGCCAAAGATTTTGTAATAAAAAGAAAGCCCCGATACTTATTACATAAACAATCGCATCTTCTTTGACTGCTAATAATAATAGGGTTGCTACCGCCATCTTCCAGCTCGATTGACTGAGGTCGGCATAAATTAACCATAAAACTAATGGTGCTAAAAAACAATTTTCATGATAGTCATAGAATTGACCGCTAGTCAATGATGGCATCCATAAATAGAGCAAAAGAAAGACAATTCGATACTTCACACTCCACTTTAACTGATTAAGTATTAAATATAAAGGTATGACTCCTGACATTACAATGAGAACTTGAAGCGCTTGAATAGTCAAAGGACTCGGTAATAGACAATAAACAGGCAGAATTAAATAATGAATAGGAGAGAGATGCACTGCAAAATGTGACAACTTTTCTCCTCTTTCTAAAGTTGTAATAGGCCCCATCCCATTCGCCATACTCTCAAACATCTGCGAAAAAATGCCCATATCATAAGTCGGTGAAGCATAGACTAAAACTCTAGCAATTACCCATAAGCCAACTGTTGATGCATACAATATAATGGACAGAAAGAATATTGCCCATAAACTCCCTGACCTCATTCTTAAATTTAATCGTTCCAGAAGACTTCCACGAGTTAAGAAGTAAGCTAAAATAGCACTTAAAATAAATAAGATTAATAATTTTTTATCCATTGATGAACTATTTGTTACAAATGTTTCTTCATTCAAAAAAACAGCCAGATAAATGAAGCGTATCGCTAAGATAAAAGCTCCTCCCAATACAATGAATTGTTTCTTAAGTCTATTGAAAAAGAGATAGCAATAGTAGGTCATTAAAAGAAAAAACACACCCAAGACGATTACTAAGGATGAGTTTTGCCATGTAAAGAATAGACAAAATATTACTAAGACAATAGTAAAAAATTCTCCTCTTAAATCTTCTCTTGAAAAATGAAAATCGCCCGCTAATAAAAGTGAAAAAACTAAAACAAGCATACTTAAAAAAGAAAATATGGACACTTGATTATCCAGAATGACCAAAACATTGAGTTCAGGACACATCATAATGTTTAAAATCGCCGTTATTAGATAAGCTGATAGAAAGTGAAAGCCAAGTGACCAAGAAATAATTAAAGATTTTTTCTGACTCATCTTGAAATTTACTCCTCTACTTTAATGTCATTCGTTGGGTCTTTTGTAATTTTGAACCTTTCAACCTGCTGGTCAGTAGGAGACTTTTTGGCTGAGCGACCAATTTGTCGTTTATTTAACGACTCACCATTTAGATGAAACATTAAGAACTTGCCGTACTTTTGCTCTAGAAGAGCCCAAGCAATTAAACTTAAGGCAGACAAACTAGTAATGCATGCTCCCAATAAAAGGCCTCTCGGCTGAAAGATCATTTCAAGTTGATGTTCGCCAGCTTCTACTTGAAAGGCCAAAAGAGAATCCCATATTTTTTCGTCTTCTACAAGTTCTCCATCGACCTTCACTTGCCATCCTTGGTCGTACGGAATAGAAGTAAACACCCAAGGGCTATCTTTAATTGTAATCGAACCTCTCACATAGTTGGAGCCCCACTCTTCTATTTGTATGGCCTCTGACTGCCGGTCTTCGATTATTTGGTTAACCTTATTTTGATCCATTTGGTAAATCTTCAGATCTGTCAAATTGAATTGTCGGTCAGCCTTAATAATGATCTCCAACTCTTGTTCTTGACCTTTGGCTTGATGGGCAATATTAAAGACTTGATTGGCTCCGAATTTAGAGCGATAATCGTAATTCTGTCCATTTAATAAAATGTCGACTTCTCCCTTATAGGTTGATAAACTGCGCGGAATATCGACAAAGTAGGAATCATCAGTAGTTGGCGTAAAAATCAACTTCATTGAACCATCCAGTGTATTATCTTCACGAGAAAAGATTTGACCTCCTGATTGTGTCGCTCCATGAATTAAGTTGGTTAAAGTCACCTCGGTCTCAACCAGTTTGAAAATTTCTGTATCATCTGATAGGAGAGCTTGAGCAATCGCATTTTGGTTAGCGATCGGTCGGTTTTCAATTAAATTCAATTGAGCTAACTGATTACTTACTCCAAAAGCAATCGGCAATGTTTTAGGAGTTTGGAAAATGGTAAATCGATCGGTTTCATCTACCTTATTCGCCTCATTAGTAATATCTAGGCGTGTCACATCCGTTGGAAAAATATAAGTCTGATCAATAACAGCTTGATCATCACTTGAAAAGGGTTCATTATTTACAAAATACTTCACTCCGAATAGAGCATCAGTTAAAGGAGTACCATAATAATAAATAGATGCATCAATCGCTGAATTTCCTAGTTCTTCGAACAAATCTCGTGTAGAGCCTTCTAAACTAGAGGTGAAGGTTGTCATTCCAGGATAACTAAAAGTCATCGGATCATTTTTAGACCGATAGAATGTTTTAGAGATACGGTAAAAATCGCTTTTGTCTGGACGAATTTTATCAATAGATTCGTCAATGACATCCAGTGCATTTTCAAATTTAAAAGCATTGTTATGATTTAGTCTTCCCTGGGAAAGATAGGCATTGGCACTTAACTCTCCAAAACTTAATAATAAAACTAGCAGCCATTTAAAGTGAGGCTGTTTTACTAAATAAAGAACCAACCACATTAGCCCAAAAATAAAGGCGGAAGCTTGTCTTTGTTCAGGAGTCAGGAAAGAATATTCCTTGACCATCACTACAGACTGAATTAAGAGGGCAATAGCTATTCCAATGAAAACTTCCTGGCTTTCAATCACTTTATCCTTGAGTCCTTGATAAGCTAATAAGATAAGGAAAAAGACTAGAATCCAAGAAAAACGATAGAAAAAGCCTGCTGGATTTTGTCCCATATGCCAAATCTTGCTAGTGAATTCATGGGTCATAGAAAAGAAGAAGATAGTTAAAACTGTAGCGCTCGCCCATTTATGGCTGGTTTTAATTGTTTTCGATAGGAAATAACTGATTACCCCCACCATAGCTAAGGACCCAACATATATGTTGGGTAAGTTCGGTCCCGCAGACCATGACTCATTATCAAAAGCCCCTATCATTAACTTAGCAAAGATATCTAATGGATTTATTTGTAATTCCCAATCAAAAGATAGAGTCGATTCCAAAGCAGCTTTTGAAAAGAGTAAGTTATAAATGTTAGGCACTAATAATAGAGCTGACAGTCCAATTCCTATTAAAGAAAACATACCTAAGCGAACAACATTTTGTCCTAAAAATTTAAAATAATGGTCTTTATGTACTTGGTAATATTGAACAAACAAATAATAAAAACTATAGAATAAAATAAACAAGCAAATCATATAGCCCATATAATATTGAATGATCATAGTCGAAGCCAAAAGAAAAATGTAGGTGTAAGGCTTTTTACCATCCAGTACATTTTCTAGCGCTACAAGTAGCAGAGGCATTAGCCATAATGCATCCATAAAAATAGGTGTCATTTGATAAGACACAGCGAAACCATTCAAGGCATAGGTGGTAGCCAAAATCAAAGTCAAATAAGGTCTTTTTTGGCCACCATGGCGTTTAATAAGATAATAAGCCATGGATAAGCCCATAGCCCCATACCGCAACCATACCGATAAAAATATAGCATAGGTTATCCATTTCATGGGTAAAATTAAATAAAATATATTGAAAGGACTCATTAAGTAATAAGCCCAAGCCCCAATCATATTTCCTCCAATTGATTTGGTAAAAGAATAAAACAAAGCGCCAAAATCACCTGAATAAAAAGAATTTCGCATAAATATATATAAATCAATAAATTGCTGATTAAAGTCGATAGCTAAGAAAGACTTTTCTCCAAAAGGAAAGAAATCATTAATAAACCACCCTACTAGCATTAAGGCCAAAGGAGCCAAGCCGCTCATTCCATAAATCCATGTTTTTTTCTTCATTCCTGGTCCCCCTTCTTAATATTGCTTTCTTCAATAATATAATGAGGCCTTCCCTTTACCTCATAGAATATTTTACCAATATATTCACCTAAAACCCCAATGGAGACTAATTGAACGCCTCCAAAAAATACAATTGTAAAAATAGTGGTGAAGTAACCTGATACTGCTTGACTCGGATCACTAAAGTAGTTAAAAAGTAACAATATAATATAGAGTCCGGCAATTGCAATACAAGTTAAACCTAAGCCAAAAATCATTCTTAAGGGATGATTAGAAAAGGATAGGATTCCATCTAAAGCGTAGTTTAAAGACTTTTTGAATGACCATTTTGTTTGTCCTGCTTGTCGTAATTCATTTTCATATTCAATGACCGTTTCCTTAAAACCTATCCAAGAAAATAATCCTTTAGAAAAACGATTATACTCTCTTAATGAGGTAATAGCATTAATGGCTGGCCGTGATAACAGACGAAAATCCGAAACACCATCCGTCAATTCGACATCCATCATGGTGTTGGCAACTTTATAAAAGATTTTTGCAAAAAAACTGGTTGTTTTTCGTTCGCCATCTCGACTTCGCTTGGCATTCACCACATCATAGCCTTCTTGATATTTAGCAATCATTTCTTTAATTAAATATGGCGGATTTTGTAAATCTCCATCCATAATAATAACTGCTTCGCCACTGGCATGATCAAAGCCCGCTAACATTGCAGCCTCCTTACCAAAATTGCGACTAAATGAAAGGTATTTAACTCGCTCATCTTGTTCAGCAATTTTTCGCATCAATTCTAAGGTGTGATCGGAGGAGCCATCATTCACATAAAGTAATTCAAATTCGAACTCAACCATTGTTTTCAATTCTTTACTTAAAACTTGGTGAGTCTTTTCGATCATTTCTTCTTCATTATAAAAGGGAATCAAAATTGTTATTTTCAATGTAGGTCTGCCTCCCCTTCAAAATAAATTTTACGTGTCACGAAATTAAAAATCATCACAACAATACCGATCAGTACCTTAGAAATCATTACATCCCACTTGAGCCAATCTACAAAGATCACCAAGCCGATTAGGGTGATTAGCAATCCGATAACACTTAAAATGAAAAAAGCCAGGAATTCTTTATGTCGTTCTCCTGCTTCAAACTTACTTTTAAAAACAAATTTCATAGACAGGTAATAGTTATAAAAGGTAGCTACTACAAAAGCAATGGTTGCGGCAATATGGTGATTAACACCAAATTGATAATTAAGCAAATAGAGGATCCCCATATCTAGTAGGGTCGCTGTCCCTCCAACAAAAACAAAACGAGTGATTTGCTTCATTAATTTTATCATAATTTCCGTCCTTTTCTTTTATGTACACCAATTATTATATACTAAGAGGGGGGGACTTTCATCCTAGCTTAGAAGCTTCAAGCTATTTTAAAGATTTTGTCTTAATAAGGACACAAAAAAGACGATTGAATTTCTGATATGCCCCCTGTCAAGTAGACAGATAAAATATCATTCAAACAATCGTCTATTGTTGTCACATCTTAAAAGATACAGTTTTTAAAGATTTTAAGCTAAAAATGCTAAAAGATTTGAAATTAGTATTCCAATAAATGTTCCCGTACTTACACCTATTAAGGCCATTAATACAGCAATAGGCACTAAAGATTGAGAATAAGCCGCTGCTAAAACTGGTGCAGATGCTACTCCACCTATATTAGCTAATGAAGCCACCCCACATGTGAATAAATCCAACTTAAAAAGCTTAGCTATAATTAACATTAATATGCCGTGAACTAACAAAATAACAAAACCAGTTAAAATATAAGCTGGGGCTTGGGTTAATTCGGCAAAATTTGAAGTAGCTGCAATTAAACCAATTAATAAATATAACAAAACATTAGATAGCTGTGGGGCACCCGGAATCTTACCTAAAGGTGTCATAGCGCACGCTAAACCAATAAAAGTAACGATAATGATTGTCCAGCCTGTTTCAAAGTTACCAGGTAAGTAGCCAGCTATCGTTTGTGCTAGGGCAGTAAAACTAAAAGCTAAACCTAATAACAGTAGAATATGATGATGCTCAATGGCTGTGCTAATTTTATCAAATTTAATAGTTAAATTTTCATTCACTTTATCTATGACAGAGGTGTCAGCCTTGGTCCATTTATTAAACTTTTTAGCAAAAGGTACCATAGCTAACAAGAACATTATCCACATTGAATAATCAATCGAATCAATCAAAAGAGTGTATCCCATACTTTCACTATTAAGATTTAATGATTCCATAACAGCAGACATATTTTGGACGCCACCTACCCAACTACCTGCTAAGGCACCAAGCGTGAGCGGAGCATCCGGCGATAGGATTCCTTTGAATAGGGTGAAAGCGATTACAAAGCCTATTGTAATCGTGATTGTTGCTGAGAAAAATGATAGGATCATTTTCCAGCCTAACTTGGCAATATCTCTTAAATCAGCTCTTAGAAGCATTAGAAAGATCATAGCTGGAAGAATAGCATCCTTAATCGCTCCCCTTGCACCCAAGACTTCCTCCCCTTGCCAAAAACCAAAGGTTGAAAATAACATCGTTCCAAAATAAACTATTATCAGTGCTGGTACATAAGTAAAGAACTTCGAATCCTTATACTTGCTTTCAAGCCAAACCATTACACCTATGAAAAGTAACATGAAGGCGATAAAGTGAAATCCATTCGTAATCATAAAAAACCTCCTTTTATTTTACCACTGTTTGACAACGCTTTCAAAGTGGCTAGTTTTATTTTATATTAATTTTAAAAGTGCGTCAATGAAAAATTTAAGTTTCTCAATATAACAAAAATTAGTAAACTTTTACATATGATAAATCAAAAACTCACAAGTTAAATTCTTAAGAATTTTCAAGTTCTAAGACATTTTGTTGTGAGTTTATTTCTATTTATTTAAGCTCCAACCAAGAATCTCCATAATGATAGTCTACTTTTAGTGGAACACTCAAATCAGCAGCCTCCTCCATCACTTGTGGAACTATTTTTTCTAAGATCGACATTTCTTCTTCTGGTCCTTCAAGGATCAATTCGTCATGTATCTGTAAAATCATGCGTGATTGAAGGTCTTCCTCTTTCAAGCGCTGATCTAAATTAACCATGGCAACTTTAATAATATCAGCCGCACTTCCTTGAATTGGCGAGTTCATAGCAGTTCGTTCTGCAAAGGAACGAACATTAAAATTGGTAGCGTGAATATCCGGTAAATAACGCCGGCGATTGAAGAGTGTTTTTACATAGCCTCTTTCTTTAGCTTCTTCCACAATCGTTTCCATAAATGTTTTGATGCCCGGAAACATTTCAAAGTAACGATCAATAAAAGCCTTGGCTTTTTTACGGGTAATGTTTAAATTTTGTGATAAACCATAATCAGAAATTCCATATACTATTCCAAAGTTAACTGCCTTGGCTTGGCGACGGTGGTCTGCATCTACTGCCTGATCATCTTCTAGGTTAAAGACTCTTCTAGCCGTAGCAGAGTGGATATCTTCATTATTTCTAAACGCTTCTTGCATGTGTTGATCTTGCGAAATATGAGCTAAAACGCGTAATTCAATTTGTGAATAATCCGCCCCAAATAACTTCCAGCCCTTCTTGCTTGGTACAAAAGCTTGACGCACTAGCCGTCCTTCTTCGATTCGGATTGGTATGTTTTGTAAGTTAGGATCAGTGGATGAAAGACGTCCTGTTTGAGTTAAAGTTTGGACAAAGCGTGTGTGAATCTTACCATCTTCTTTAATATAGGGTGGAAGCCCTGCTAAATAGGTCGACTGTAATTTTGCAATCTGTCGATAGGCTAAAATAGCTGGGACAATGGGATGCTTGTCTTTCAACTTTTCCAAAACATCAGCTGCTGTAGAATACCCGGTTTTTGTTTTCTTGATAATAGGCAAGCCTAAATCTTCAAAAAGAACAATACCCAATTGTTTAGGAGAATTCACATTGAAAGTTGAGCCAGCCATGTTATGAATTTCTTCTTCCATTTTTTGCATACGAATTAGAACTTGCTCATTTTTTTCATCTAGAGTTGAACGATCAACCTTTATGCCACCGATTTCAATCTTGGCTAAGGTTTGAGCCAAAGGTAACTCTATTTCATGATAGAGGTCTGTCATCTCTAGTTCTTCTAAACGATTTTCTAATGGTTGTTGAACTGCTTTTAGAGTTTGTAATTTATTGGCTAAATGTTGGTAAAACTGATCCTTATTTTCAGGTAAAGCTCTTTTTGCTCCCTTACCATAGATCGTTTCATCGTATTGCACTGTCACTGGCAGATTTAAAAGATTAGCCACATCCGCAAGTTCTTGGTTGTTTTTTGTATCAATTAAATAAGTGGCAATCAAAACATCCATCATTATGCCATTAATTTGTGTATCGTAACGGGAAGCTATGACCGCTTCACGTTTATAATCAAAAAAGATTTTTTGCTTGTCTTCGTTAGTTAACCACTCTTTAAAAACTTGACTGCTAAAAGCTAAGTCTTCAGGAAGGATGTACAATTGATTTTGTTTAAAATCTAACCAAGCGACCGCTTTAATAGGGGCAAAGTGATAATTGTCCTGTAAGATTTCACTGTAATACACTGCTTGATCAGGTAAGATAGTGGGTTCAATCCGGTCTGCTGAATCGATTACTTGGATGGAAATTTCAGGTAAATCTTCTGCTGCTTGATTAATCGTACTCGACTCCCCTTGCTCAACTTGCAAGTCTTTCAAGAAGGTTTGAAAGTCCATTTGACGATAGAACTCAGCTAAAGCTTGGTAATCTGGTTGGTGCAAAAGAGTCTCCTCAATTGTCAATTCTATCGGTGCATCATGAAGAATACGAGCTAAATCTTTACTCATCCTTGCATTAGCTTCATCATTAATAATGTTTTCTTTCATTTTAGAAGCTTTTAACTCATCTAAGCGATCATACATGGCTTCTACTGAACCAAACTGATGAAGTAATTTAAGTGCTGTCTTCTCACCCACTCTAGTAATACCTGGGTAATTATCAGATGAATCCCCCATAAGACCTTTCATGTCAATAATTTGTAAAGGCTCAATCCCCCATTTTTCTTGGATTGATTGAGGGGTGTATGCTTCTAGGTCAGAAACACCTTTACGCGTAATATACACAGTTGTTTTATCACTGGCTAATTGAGTTAAATCTTTATCTCCAGATAGGACAATAACTTGATCTGCTTGGCCTGCTTGATAAGCAAGAGTTCCTATAATATCATCCGCTTCATAATTACTTAAAGAATAATGTTTAATACCATAGGCTTCTAACAGCACACGAAAATATGGCATCTGCTCTTTGAATTCAGTAGGTGTCTTTTGGCGTCCACTTTTATAGTCTTGATATTTTTCTGTCCGAAAAGTGCCACCACTCTTATCAAATGCCACTAAAACATGGGTTGGCTTAAATTGACTCAAGACATTATCTAACATTCTCTTAAAAGTGAAAAGAGCATTAGTATGAAGACCTGATCGATTTTTAAAACGTTCAATATCAAGGATTGAAAAGAAAGAACGAAAGGCTAAACTCGATCCATCAATTAAAAGTATGGTACGTTTTGACATTATGTCACTCCTTTATTTATGCAAAAAGCCAACGAATTCGCTGGCTTTAAGAATCAAATTACATTATAAATTTTTTACATGAAGACTCGCATAGGCTGTTTCAAATTGACGAGCTAAATGGTCGATATCTCCCGCTCCCATGAATAAAAGGACTTCATCTTTGTAATCCATAAGCGGTGAAAGATGATCTTTCGAAATAATTTCAACTTTTTCATTAATCATTCTAGCTAAATCTTCAATTTTGACATCACCTGATTGTTCTCTAGCTGAAGTAAAAATATCAACTAAATGAACATGATCTGCAATTGATAAAGCTTCAGCAAATTCATTAAGCAAAGCTACGGTACGACTGAAAGTATGGGGTTGAAAGATTGCTACTACCCGTCGATTAGGATATTTTTGTTGAGCCGCATCAATTGTTGCTTTTATCTCACTTGGATGGTGGGCATAGTCATCAATAATAATTAAATCTTCAACTTGTCTTACTGAAAAACGACGCTTCACCCCCTGAAAGCTTGCCATTTGTTCAGCAATGTCTTTAGCCTTAAATCCTTCTAAATAGAGTAAGGTAATAACCGCTAAGGCATTTAAAATATTATGCTCGCCATAAGCAGGAAGGTGAAAGTGTCCAAATTTTTCTCCTTTAATATATACGTCAAAATCAGAGCCTTTTGGCGTACGTTGAATATTATCAGTATAAAACTCTTGGTTATCATTGAGGCCATAGCGATAGACAGGAACATTTGATTGCAATTTAGATAAAAATGGGTCATCCCCCCAAGCGATAATTCCTTTTTTTGCTTGGTGGCTAAAGTCATTAAAGGCTGAAAAGACATCTTCAATGGATTGATAATAGTCTGGATGGTCGAAATCAATATTGGTGATAATCGCATAATCAGGTTGATAGGCCATGAAATGACGGCGATATTCACAAGCCTCTAAGGCAAAGTAGGTAGATTCTTCATCGCCAAAACCCGTACCATCACCAATGAGATAAGAAAGAGGAGCTAGTTTTTTTAAAGTATGGGCCAGCAAACCAGTCGTAGAAGTCTTACCGTGTGAACCTGTGACAGCAATTGAAGTGTATTGTTTTAATAAGTCACCAATAAAGGTATGGTAGCGATAAATAGGTAGACCTAATTCTCTCGCTTTCACTAACTCAGGGTGTTCATCATTAAATGCATTGCCTGCTATAATCGTTTGCCTCGCTTGGATATTATCGGCTGAAAATTCTAGAATTTTGATGGATTGATTTTCTAATTCTTGTTGTGTAAAGAAATAAGTAGCTACATCACTGCCTTGTACATGGTATCCTTCACCATGTAAAACCAAAGCAAGGGCAGACATACCAGAGCCTTTTATTCCCACAAAGTGATAAACAGTATTTTTATCTAACATTATTCATTATCCTCCTTAGTAAACAAGAGAAAGGATTGCTTGTCTTTCACTAAACGTTTGAGTATCTGACGGTCAACTTTTTTCATAGTCCAACACTCTTGATGCCCTTCTTGCATCCGTTGAACTGCTTTCAAGGAATGATCAATATTGGCTAAACGTTCTTCTATTACTTGATTGCCTTGTTTAGTTTTTTCTCTTTCGCTTGTAGACAATGAGTTATTATAATCCTTTTGCAATTTGTTTTCCATATTATTCCTACGATAATCTTTATTATGCAAGAAAGGAATATCATAAGCATAAGAAAACTTTGTCTCATTTGGCTCATTTTCAAACTGTTCATCTAAAGTTTTCTTGCTTTGCATGGCTTGACTAGCTTTTTCAAGTCGGTAATGCTTTGCTTCCCGTCCATAAGCTGTTTGATAAGAGGATGATAGTGGTTTGTCTGAAAAGCTTTCTAATATTCCTGAACCGGATTCAAACCACCGATCAGAAGGTCTATCTGACATTCTATTAGATTCTATCTTCTTTTGAACCTTTTTAAAAGCGGGCTCTTCTAAAGCGTGTTCAGAACTACGATGACTCCCCATACCAAGATGAAATTTTCTTTTCTTGTTTCCAGCTAAGTGATGACCTTTTTTGAAAGCTGGACCTTTATATTCAGAAGTCATAGCGATCTCCTTTGTGATTTTTCTCTAAATTAATAGCTTTGAATTACTTCTGCTAAACTTGTTCCTACTTCAAAATGATTCGGCAATACCCAGATGCCTGGATCATTTTGAATATCTTCTAAACCAAGCTCTCGGGTAGAACAAATCATACCTCTAGAAGGAACACCTCGTAATTCACCAGGCCATATAATTGCGCCCGAAGGCATCACTGCACCTGATTTGGCCACTAAAACTTTTTGACCCTGCGCAATATTAGCTGCTCCACAAACAATTTGTAAGACTTCATCTTCGCTCACTCGTGTTTGAGTAATATTTAAATGGTCAGAATCTTCGTGAGCTTGACATTCTTCAACGAATCCAACCACAAATTTTTCTTCTCGATCGATTTCGACCTCTAAATCAAAGCCTGCCTCTTTAATGAGGTTTTTAACCAGCATTTCTTGTTCTTTATTTAATTTAACAAGACCTTGACCCTCCACTTTAAAATGCTTAGATAAACGATGAATATTAATACCCATCACTTGATCATTTGTCTGATCTCTAATTATGGTAACATCCCCTTTGCGTTCGTAGCTAAGATGATCTTCATCCGTTATTCCATTAGTTAAAAGAAGTACATCGCCAATTCCTTCTTTACTATAAAATGCTAAACTTTTCATTTAATTGCTCCTTTTATGATTTAATAATCGTTTCATAAGTCGTGCGATCAAAATTACGTACTAAATGCAAGAGCATTTCTTTGGCTGCTTCATAATCTGAGATAGTAAATAAAGTTTGATGGCCGTGAATATAACGTGCTGGAACTCCAATCACTGCACTAGGAACACCCTTATTCATAGTATGAGCAGCTCCAGCATCAGTACCACCTTTAGAGAAGAAACATTGGTAGGGAATATTATGGGTGTTTGCAGTATCTTCAATATACTCGCGCAAGCCTTTGTGAGTAATCATACCAGGATCTTGGATTCTCAGTAAGAACCCTCCACCTAATTGCCCTTCACTTTGAGTCGCTTTTTCAATATCATTTGCTGGTGAACAGTCCACCGCTACAAAAAGATCCGGTTGGAATTCATGAACGCCCCCTCTAATACCTCTTAAACCAACTTCTTCTTGAACACTTGCTCCAATAATTAATTCATTATTGAGTTCTTCATTTTGAATTTCACGAAGCGTTTCTAATACAACTGTACATCCATAACGGTTATCCCATGCTTTAGACAGAATTGATTTACCGTTTGCTGTCTTAATAGTTTCCACTTGGGGTACAATTGGATCGCCTAATCTCACTCCAAATTCTTCTGCTTCTTCCTTAGAAGTAAATCCTGCATCAAAAAGAATAGAATCAGCCTTAAGCTGTGATTTAGCGCCTTTTTCTCTTAAGAGATGAGGAGGAACTGCTCCAGATACAACCGGATAATCGCCTTTTTTAGTTTGCAACGTAAAGCGTTGGGCTGAAATCACATAAGGGTTCCATCCACCAATTGGGACTACTCTGAAAAGGCCTCGATCGGTAATTTCACGAACCATAAAGCCCACTTCATCCATATGCGCTGCCACCATTAAACGAGGTGCTCCCTCTTTCTTACTATGTTTGATACCAAAGATATTTCCTAAACTAGACTGATGTATTTCATCAACAAGCGGAGACATTTCTTGATGCATGAAGTCTCTAACACGTTTTTCGTGACCTGAGATTCCTTGTAATTCAGTTAACTTTTTTATTAAGGCAAAAGTTTGATCGTTCATAAAATTTGTGGCTAAGCCACACCCTCCTCATCTTTATTTGACTTATTATTCTCCTTTTATTCTGTCACAAAAATACTTTAAAAGCAATTGGCGTACAAGTTTGAAAAGTATTCTTTAAATAAAATTTATGGTATGATCAAGATAAGTTTCAAAAGCGATAAGAAGTTAGATTACTTATCACAAATAGGAGGAAAGATATGTCTCAAAACAAAAATTACAGCTTACTAGGAACAATTGTGTTGATATCTGGAATTGTTATTGGTGCTGCAGGTACGCTATTATATAAGGAAAATCGCCCCTTAAACGCTGGTAAGGTATTAGAAAGTATTCGTGAAGCCTTCGCGCTTGAAGGAGAAATCACAGGTTCTTGGATCGATTATGACCCTATTGAATATACTACCTACAATTCCCGTCCATTGGTATACACAGGAGGCATCTCACGTAAGGAAAATGACCAGATCGTTCACTACCACTTTGTTGCAGATATCTATACTGGAGAAATTTTAAATACCTTCGAAGCTTAACTTACATACATTTTCTAAGCACTTTAAGGTGCTTTTTCTTATGTTCAAATTTTACTAATCCATTTATACTTTTAAAATAATCTATATATTATTATTTATAATCAAAAATAAAAGCTGTTGACCTAAAAGATTAGCATGTTAGAATAAAGAGTATCACTTTAATGAAAGGAGCGAGGTTATGTACCATGATAGTGAAGAATGGCAAATAACCCCATTGAGCGGAAACACTGGTCAAGCTTATATGGGCGTCAGTAAAGACGAAAAAGTCTTTTTTAAACGTAACACCTCGCCCTTTATCGCTGCTTTAGCTGCTGAAGGTATTACCCCTAAACTAAAATGGACTCAAAGAACTTATACGGGAGACATATTAACTGCTCAAGAATGGGAGGAGGGTCAATTATTAAATAAACAGGATATGGCTAACCAAGAAGTCATTGATTTGATCCGCTCTATCCACCAAAACGATTCTCTTTTGAATCTACTCAAACGCGCAAAAGCTCAGGAGTCGTCTCCTCTAGATTTAATAAAGGATTATTATCAAGGTCTACCCCATTCATTAAAGTTTCACAGCTATTTTAATCATATTATCCAGCAGATGGAGCACATGATTGATCGAGATTTTTTAGAGATAGACTACTGCATCTGTCACGGAGATCTTAATCATAATAACTTTTTGTTAACAAATGACCAACATTTATACTTAGTCGATTGGGATAATGTTAAAATTGCTGATCCACTATTTGATATCTGCTATCTACTTTGTCATTATTTTTCACCTACAGAATGGATGCAATGGTTTAATCTCTATGAATTTCCTATTACTGACTCCTTTCAAAAACGGGTAAAATGGTACAGTCTCCTAGCTTGCCTTAATCTGATTAAAGAATATTATGCAGAAGATCGTCATTATCAAGTCAATGAAACTATTGTTTTGCTAAAAAACATCTATGAAAATTAAAAAGGAGAGACTATGAGATTACGTCATAAACCATGGGCCGCTGATAAATTAAAGGCCTATCCAAAATATGTTACTCAAAACCCCCAAGACTTTAAGGGGGAATGGCAAAAGCGTTTTGCTAAAAATCAACCCATTCATATTGAAGTTGGATCAGGTAAAGGACAATTTATAGTTGAAATGGCTAAAGCCCATCCTAACATCAACTATATTGCCATCGAATTACAAACTTCAGTAGCTGTTTCTATTCTGGATTTACAACTAAATACCCAACTAGAAAATTTACAAATTATTAATGCCCACGGTGGCGATTTGAACCATTTCTTTAGTGATGGAGAAGTCAACCGTGTATATCTTAACTTTTCTGATCCTTGGCCCAAGGCTCGTCATACTAAACGACGTTTAACTTCCCCTAAATTTTTAAGCCAATACCAAACAATTTTAAAACTTGATGGGGATATTCATTTCAAGACAGATAATATGAGTCTCTTTCAGTATTCTTTAGCTTCTATGAGTCAATATGGTTTCGTTTTTCGTCAAGTATGGTTAGATCTTCATCATAGCGATTTTCAAGGAAACATACAAACTGAATACGAGGAAAAATTCTCAGCCAAAGGTCACCCAATCTATCGCTTAGAGGCCTATTTCCCACAAAAAAATAATAGCTTGCTAAACACACAACCCCCTCAATAGGTATTCGTCTATTGAGGGGGGTATTTATTTAAAACTTTTCTGATTATGAACGGTGTTCTTTCAAGATTGACTCAAACTCATCGAGCCTTTCTTCAAAAACATCAAGCGTCGCTAAAATATAATTTGCTTGAGTCATATCTAAGCCAGCGTCTTTCATAGTATCTACAGCATATTTAGAAGACCCTGACTTTAAGAAACCTTTGTAATTCTCTAAAGCTTCTTTATCTCCTTGATAGATTTTAGCTGCAAAGTAAGTTGCTGCCGAGAATCCTGTGGCATATTGAAAAACATAATAATTATAGTAGAAGTGAGGAATACGTGACCACTCTAGCACAATCTCAGAATCTGAATTAACTGCCTCCCCGTAGTATTTAGCATTTAACTCACGATAATTTTCTGAAAGAAACTCCTGTGTTAAAGGTGTGCCTTCAGCATCTGCAGTATGCATAAAGTGTTCAAATTCAGCAAACTGTGTTTGTCGGAAGACGGTACCTTTAGCTCCGTCTAAGAAATGATTTAAGATGAATAGACGAATTTCGGGATCTTTATATTTGTCTAATAAGTAATAAGTTAATAAGTTTTCATTAGTAGTCGACGCAATTTCTGCTAAGAAAATAGAATAACCAGAATAGATATGCTCTTGGTTATTGCGACTTAAGTATGAGTGTGCAGAATGCCCTAGCTCATGAATTAAGGTATAAAGGTGATTAATTGAGTCTTGCCAGTTCATTAAAATATATGGCTTAGAATCATAGGTTCCTGAAGAATAAGCTCCTGATCGTTTACCGATATTTTCATAAAGGTCAATCCAACGGTCAGCAAAAGCTTCCTTCATTATTGCCACATAGTCTTCACCCATTGGTTTTACAGCTTCCAAAATAATCGACTGCGCCTCTTCATAAGTCACTTTAATTGGAGCTTCACCTAATAAAGGTGTATACATATCGTACATTTCTAAATCTTCAACACCTAGTAAGTCTTTACGAAGTGCTACATAACGATGTAAAAGATTTAAACGTGAATGAACAGCCTCTAACAATGTATCATACACTGACTCTGGCACATTGTTTTGGAAAAGAGCAGCTTGTCGAGCAGAGTCAAAGTGACGTACTTTTGCTTGATAATTATGAGCTTTCATTTGACTAGAAATTAAGCTAGCATATGTATTTTTAAATTGGTCGAAAATACTATAATATTTTTGGAAAGTTTCTTTTCTAACGCGACGGTCAGAAGATTCAAGCATCTTTCCATAAACCGAGTGCGTTAACTCTACTTCATGGCCTTCTTCATCCTTGATAGTAGGAAACCTCAAATCGGCATCAGTCAATAAGCCAAATGTTTTGCTTGGTGTGGCAAAAATTTCACCCGCTTTAGCCAACAAAAGCTCTTCTGCATGGCTTAAAGTGTGTGGGCGAAAACGTACTGCATTATCTAGAAACTGACGGTATTTTTTTAATGACTCATTGGTCTTAATAAATTCCTGTAGTTTCTCCTCATCAATCGCTAAAAGCTCAGGATCAAAGAAAGCTGTAGCTCCATCAAATTCAGTAATTAATTGCAATGTACGCGCTTGTAAGCTTTGTGAAGCAGAAACGGTTTGATCTTGATCACTGATTAAGTGACTATAAACATATAAGTTTTCAACGATTCTCTCAGTTTCTTTCATCGTTTCAATCGCTTTAACAAGCTGATCTGCACTTCGACCTAGCGTGCCCTCTAAGTCCTTCAAATCACCAATCATTTGTTGAGCCTTTGTAAAATCCGATTCAAAAGCTTCTTGGTCTTTATACATGGATGACAAATCCCAGGTATATTTTTCTTCTATCTCAGAACGCTTACGTGCTTTATGTGTAGACATAACATTACTCCCTTTTCTTATGATAATCTTAGTTTATCATAATTAGATCCTAAATGGGAACGGTATCATTAATTAATTAGATGATTTAAAAAAATTTTTTCTGACTCTCTAACAAATCGTTTTTACTCCATTAATCTTTTTAGAACATAATAAAGAATATATAAAGTTTCTTCTAATATAGTTTTAGATTGGCCCATTAAAGGAAAGTGAAACATACTAAAGTGGTTGTTATCTAAATGTTCATTCATCCTCGAGGAAAAGGAAGAAAAGTTTAACCCCTCTCCTTCAGGGTTGATTTTCAAATTTCTATTCAGCCATAACATTGATTCAAAGGCCCAAATCCAAATCAGCCAGCCAGGCTCTTTCATCGCTTGCACCTGCCAATTATTAAAAACCCATCTGGGTATTTCTTCCAAGTTAATTTGATAGTTGTAGAGCTGGTTTAAGAAAACACGATAAGAAAGATTGGATTTTATTGATTGAATAATAAAAGAATAGTCAATTAGAGAAATACTCCTAGACTCGCTTCTTTTCAAATAAATATTTTTTACATCGCTCTTTGCTTTTAAGCTTCCATTAAGTGCCAATAGCCAATTTTCTTTATAAGAATAGCTTGTAAGCTTAATATCTAAATTATTTAAACTATAAACTAAAGGTATATGGTGATAACATTTTAATTCGTACTGATTTAAATCTAAAGTCCAAACGTGATAACCAAGTTTCTTTGAATATGCGATACAACGTCGAACCCATGTACTTAAGCCCCGTTGTTTAAAATAATAATCATCAATTAACCATTGAACTTGAAAACCGAGTGCTTGATAATTTTTTTGTCTTTTATCCATATCAATTGATGAAATGACTGATTTTTGATACTCAACTATCCAAGCGCAAGAGCTATCTTCGACCATAAGATCAGCAATCTGATTTATTTTTTCAAAAATAACCTCTTGCGCACATTCATAGCCAAAGTTTCGGAAATTATCTCGTAATAAATTTTTGGCCTGCTTATGTTCTTTACTTTCTCCTCTGTGAGTCTCTTTTAAACCAAATTTTAAATAAGTACCCTCATTTTTACTATCTAATGAACAAGCTTTTAAATGTCGGAAGTAAGAACGCCCTTTTTCTTTATTAATTAAAACTACTTTAGTTAAGCAGTACGGACAAACATAAATCTGATCCTTTTTTGCTTCTTTTGCATAGATTAACTCACCAAATTGATTTATTGCCGCGTACATTAATAACCCCCCTTTAATCTGAAATACAGATCTAAAGGGGGTTAGGTGTTTAATTGATTTAAAATTGATTTCCAAAGAAGAAGAGTGCATCTTCTTTTCTTAATAACTCACCGTGTTCTGCTAGAACAGATGCAGTGACCATTGATATTTCTCCAAACTCGAAGAGAGTCAATAACTTAGTTGCAAGTTTATCTTTACTTACTGTTCGTTCTAAATCATAGAGAATCAAGAAATAATGCGAATTCATATAATATAGATCTGAAACTAGCAATTCGCTTGGTATTTCACGAGCTAGTCTTAAAAAATTATCCAATGAACTAAAACGAATGACTCCTTCAATAGGTTGCTCTTGTGATAAGTCTTCATCTTTTGACTCAGACTTAGGATTAAATAAATTCATCATCGTCTCAATCGCCGTCTTCTTAGTTTTCTTATTAGTAGAGGAGCTTACTTGTTGATTCGATTCAGCAGTTGAATCGATCATATTTTCACTAGAGGATTCCTTCAGGGACATTTCTTTGCGTTCTTTAAGACGCTTCGTTAGTTCATCTTCCCAAACCTCATCAAGTTCCTCAACATTGGCACGGCTAATATACAATTCTAAGCCTTCGCTGTTAGGAATCACTTGGAATGTCACAGCTTCTGAATCGTGAAAATGATGGTCAATATCCACTTCTTCTAAAATTGAGTAAAAGAATTTTTCAATCCGTGATTGGTCCCCTATTAGGTCTAAAAAGTCGATACCCCGTTCTTCTAGATCCTCAGATCCAATTAGAACTTTAATTAGGTTATCATTTATATGCTCCATTTCCATAGCAATTCACCTCCACCTTCTTATCCATTATACTACTTACAAACAGACATACCAAGCATTATGTCATGTTCCGTAATTTTAGCAAAAATACATTGTCTATGCAAGCTTATCCAATGCAATTCTATTTATTCAAAAAAAGAGCCCGAAGGCTCAAATTTTTGTTTATTCATTTACCAAAGCACGAGCGTGACGCAATGCGCGAGCTCTTACTTCTCGAGGCAAGAAACGTCTGATTTCATCCTCGTTGTAACCAATCTGAATGCGTTTATCATCTAAAATAATTGGTCGACGCAACAAACCTGGTTGATTTTGAACTAACTCAAAAAAATCATTTAAAGGTAATTCGCTGATTTCTACATCTAATTCTGAATAGGCTTTTGACCGAGTTGAAACGATATCCTCTGTCCCTTCCTCTGTCATACGCAAAATACCTTTTATTTCGTTTATCGTTAAAGGTTCAGTGAAAATATTGCGCTCTTCGAATGCAATATTATTTTCTTCTAGCCATGAACGGGCTTTTCTACATGACGTGCAACTTGGAGTTACATATAATGTTACCATTAAAAGATCATCCTCTCTTGTGAACATTCTTCTCTCTTAAAGACACGTACATATTCAATTATTGAACTTAAGATTTTATCATTTAACAATCAAATCTATTCGATACAATAAGTGAGTTTCACAAAGTATTTAGTACTACATATAGAATTATAGCAACAAAAATGCTTTAAAGCAAACTATAATCAATGATTAGTGTGTGACATTTATTAGAATTACTGATGAAAAACTGCCAGTTTGTGAAAACACTCAATCTTTTTTCATAAAAGCTAGCATTTAATTTTAGATAGGTTATAATTATTAATGTAAATATAAGCCATTAGAAAGAGGAAGATCATGAAAGAGACCATTTTTTCCGGTGTACAACCATCCTCCATACCTACTCTTGGAAACTATATTGGAGCCATGAAATCATTTGTTGATTTACAAGATAAATATCAAGCAACCTATTGTATTGTGAATCAACATGCCATCACAGTCCCACAGGACCCTGAAATATTGGTAAGACAAACTAAGCAACTAGCTGCCCTTTATTTAGCGATTGGTATCGATCCGAACAAATCCACAGTATTCGTACAATCAGAAGTACCTGCTCACTCTCAAATTGCTTGGCTCATTACCTGTCAGATTGGCGTAGGTGAGCTAGAACGAATGACACAATATAAAGACAAGTCTGCTAAACAAGAATCAGTTGGTGCTGGCTTACTTTGTTACCCGGCATTAATGGTTGGTGATATAGTTCTTTATGATGCTAAATATGTTCCAGTAGGTGATGACCAGCGTCAGCATATTGAATTAACAAGAAATTTTGTAGACCGTTTTAACAACCGCTACGGAGAAGACATATTAGTTAAACCAGAACCTATTTATCCAAATGCTGGTAAGCGAGTTATGAGTCTGCAAGACCCAAGTCGAAAAATGTCCAAATCAGATGAAAATGAAAAAAGTAAAATCTCAATGTTGGATGAACCGCGTCAAATCATTAAGAAAATTAAATCAGCTGTTACTGATTCAATTGGAGTCGTTAATTATGACACGGCTAACCAAGCTGGATTATCCAACTTAATTGAAATTTACGCAAGCTTAAGTGCACAGCCAATTAAAAAGATCGTTAATCAATATCATGACTTAGGTTATGGTCGCTTTAAATCAGACTTAGCTGATTTAGTTGTATCTGTCTTAGAGCCTATTCAAAAGCGTTATAATCAGCTAATCGCAGGCGATGAACTTTATGATATTCTTTCTATAGGTGCAACTAAAGCTAATGAAACAGCTTCTCAGACATTGGCTCGTATGGAGAAAGTAATGGGTATACGATATAGATAGTACATAGCAAAAAAACTGCCAACTTATTCAACAAGTTGGCAGTTTTCTTTAATTGTTTTGTGCTTCTTTCTCATAACACTCTTGACAAAACCCATAAAAGGATACTTCCATCGCTCTTACCTTAAATTTACCTAACTCTTTTATTTCGGTGTATATATCATTAAATTGATTTAAAAAAACATCTTCAATTTTTCCACAAGCTTCGCAAATTGTATGTCCGTGGGGATGCACATTAATATCATAGTGTTTTGTTTTTTCATCAATGTTCAACTCTTGTAAAATGCCTGCATTCACAAAAGCACGAACATTATTATAAACTGTTGCTAAACTCATTTGTGGATAGTCTTGTTGAACTTGCTGGTAAATCTCTTCAACACTTGGATGCTTGACTTTTGTCAAGATTGTTTTTAAGATGGCTCGTCTTTGAGGAGTTATACGAACTTTACCCTTCTTCATTTTTTCTAAAAGTTGATTAATATCGGATTCAATAGCCTTTTCTGTTTGCATGGACAAACCACCTTCTAATATGTTTATATAGAAATGAATGATAATAAATTGAAGCTGTTACAATTTAACATTTTAAATTATATCCATCAAAAAATCAACTGACCGAGATCAGTTGATTTTGATTTTTTTATTCTACTTCAGCAGATTCTGATTCATGTTTCTCAAAAGTATATTTTAGAACTGGCTTACGAGAAGCTCCTGCTTCATCCAAACGTCTTACGGGTGTATTATGTGGAGCTGTTTGAACAATTTCAGGATTATTAATAGCCTCTTGATTAATCTTAATTAAGATATCTGCTACATAATCTAAGTCTTGCTTAGATTCTGTTTCAGTCGGCTCAACCATTAAACATTCATTAACATGCAATGGGAAGTAAGTTGTTGGAGCATGAATACCAAAGTCTAAAAGTCGCTTACCAACATCTTTAGCTGTTACTCCATAATCTTTCTTGTGACGACTTAAGTCCAATACAAAGTCGTTTTTGTTGAAGTTAGGGAATGGTGCATCAAAGTATTCATTAACACGTACTCGTAAATAGTTAGCATTAAGAACAGCATCTTCAGAAGCACGACGTAATCCTTCAGCTCCCATTGAGCGAATGTATGTATAAGCACGAACGTTTACACCAAAGTTTCCAAAGTTTCCTTTGATACGACCATAAGATTTCTCAGGTGTTTCAAGCTCATATTTGTCGCCATTTTTTACCACATTGGGTCCAGGAATAAATGGTGCTAATTTATCCACAACGCCAATTGGTCCTGATCCTGGTCCTCCACCACCATGAGGTCCAGTAAAGGTCTTATGTAAGTTCAAGTGACAAGCGTCAAAGCCCATTGCACCTGGAGAAGTTAATCCCATAATAGCATTTAAGTTTGCACCATCATAATAAGCAAGTCCACCCGCTTCGTGAACAATATCTACAATTTCCTTAGCATCTTTTTCAAACAAACCAGCTGTTGATGGGTTTGTAATCATAATACCGGCAATATTTGGCCCTACAGCAGCACGCACTGCCTCGACATCAATAATCCCTTCTGGAGTGGAAGGAAGCTCAACCGTTTCGAAACCAGCTACCATAGCTGTGGCTGGGTTTGTTCCGTGAGCAGAGTCAGGAATTAGTATTACTCGACGTTGCTCCAATTCTCCAATGGATTCAAAATAAGCTTTAAAAGCTAATATTGCTGCTAACTCACCTTGAGCACCTGCAGCTGGTTGTAAAGTTAATGCTGGAAATTGAGTGATTTCCTTCAAATATTCTTGTAATTCATACATTAATTGTAGTGCACCTTGAATAGTGTCTGGATCTTGTAAAGGATGAATATTCGCAAAGCCATCCATAGCAGCTACATCTTCGTTAATCTTTGGATTATACTTCATTGTACATGATCCTAATGGATAAGGACCTGATTCAACACCAAAGTTACGGTTTGAAAGTGCTGTATAGTGACGTACAATTTGTAGTTCAGAAGCTTCTGGTAAACGCGCAGGTTCTTGACGTGCATATTCTCCTAATTCTGATAATAAGTCATACTCTTCTACTTCAGAAACTGGCAAATCATAAGCTGTGTGCCCTTCTTGCGAAATTTCAAAAATCAATTTATCATAATCTTGTAAGATCATTATTTTGCCACCTCCACTAAAGCAGTTACAAATTTATCCATTTCTTCTTTGGTACGCTTTTCAGTTACACAAAGTAGATAGGCATTATCAACACCAATTGCTTTTGAAGCATCAAAGCCACCAACAAATCCTTTTTCAAATAATTCTTTATTGACTTGACGTACATCTTTATTTAGTTTGATAACAAACTCGTTGAAAAACGGTCTAGTGTTAAGAACTTCAAAACCTGCTGCTTTTAGTTCTTTCGCAAGATAATGTGTATTATTGATATTAGCCTGTGCTAATTCTTGAATACCAACCTTACCGTATGCTGACATAGCAATAGATGATGCTAAAGCGAATAAAGCTTGGTTTGAAGAGTAGTTAGAGGTTGCCTTTTCACGACGGATATGTTGCTCGCGTGTAGAAAGGGTCATAACGAATCCACGTCTACCTTCTTCATCTACTGTTTCCCCGACAATACGCGAAGGAATCTTACGCATTAACTTGTCATTAACGGCAAAGTAACCACAGTGAGGGCCACCTAAAGACATTGGTATACCGAAAGGCTGAACATCTCCAACAGTAATATCTGCTCCAAAAGCACCTGGTTTTTCTAGTTTTCCAAGAGCTAATGGATTAGCAGAAACAATTAACAATGTTTTTGTTCCTTCTAAAGCTGACTTAATTGCTTTTAAATCCTCAACCGATCCAAAGAAGTTTGGATATTGAACAATAACTGCCGCTACTTCAGCATCTAATTTAGCTTTTAAATCTTCAAGACTTGTGACTTCATTTTCAAGTGCTATTTCTTCAACAGCGTAATCTTTACCGAAACCGTAAGTTTTTACAGTTTCAATTGCTTGTGGGTTTAACCCTTTAGAAACTAATACTTTTTTAGACTTCTTAACATGGTTAAACGCAAGGTTTGCTGCTTCGGAAACTGCGTTATATCCATCATACATACCACAGTTTGCCAAATCCATACCTGTCAGTTCAGCAATCATTGTTTGCCATTCAAATAATGCTTGCAATTCTCCTTGAGATACTTCTGGTTGGTAGGGAACATAAGCAGTTAAGAACTCTTGACGCATAATAATATGATTAACAATCGAAGGTACATGGTGGTCATACGTTCCAGCACCTAAGAAAAAAGGCATTTGACTGGACGAAGTGTTTAGAGCCGACAATCTAGTCAGTTCTTTAACAATTTCCAATTCAGAAAGTGGTTCAGGTAAGTTCATTTTGCCTGTACGGCGTACATTTTCTGGCAAGTCAGAGAAGATATCCATAATATCTTTAACGCCAATTGTTTCTAGCATTGCTTGGCGGTCTTGGTCTGTGTTAGGTAAATATCTAAATTTTGCCATGATCTGCTCCTTAGTCTATTTTTTTCTTTAATTCGTACTTTTTAAATTAATAGCAATTTTGACTTAAATATTAGAGTGACATAGAGTCACTCTAATAAACAAACCTTTAAAATTTATGATTATTCAGCTGGCTCTTCAGTTAAGAATTCTGATGTATCGATGTCTTCTTCAGTTTCAATTTCGAAGAACCATCCTTTACCTTGAGCATCTTCGTTAACTGATTCTGGTGCATCTTCTAACTCTTCGTTCACCGCAACTACTTTACCTGCAAAAGGTGCGTATACTTCAGATACAGATTTAACAGATTCTACTGTTGCGATTTCTTCTTCAGCATCGAATTCATCGTCGACTTCTGGTAATTCAACGTGAACGATATCTCCTAATTGCTCTGCAGCAAAAGCAGTGATACCTACACGTGCTTTGTTAGGTGCTAAAATTTCAATAAACTCGTGTTCTTCTGTAAAAAATACTTGTGACATTATAAATGACCCCTTTTCTTAAAATTGTTTATGTGCTCATTTTATCAAACATTTAACAAAAATGAAACCACTTTAGTTTAAATTTACTTACTAGCAGCTAACCAGTCTTTCTTAGTTAATTCTGCTTCAATTTCTTTACCGCGGATATCGATAATTACTTTATCACCAACTTTATAATCAGTGGCAACACGCATGAAACCTAGAGGGTATCCTAATGTAGGTGATTTCGTTCCTGATGTTACTACCCCAATCTTTTCACCCTCTTGATTTTTAACTTCCATACCATGACGAGCGATTTGTTTGCCGTCAATCTTAAATCCTCGAGACGCTTCTTTCTTATCGCCGGCGCGATAAGCAGCAATTGCTTCTTTTCCGATGTAATCTGCTTCTTTAGCTTTTGGTGCTGCAAATGCAATACCACCTGCGATTGGGTTGACGCTCTCATCGAAGTCATTGCCATACAGTGGTAAACCAGCTTCAAGGCGTAAAGTATCACGTGCTCCTAGCGCACATTCTTTAACACCTAAATCTTGACCTTCTTCAACTAATTTCTTCCAAATCTCAAGCATATGTTCAGCTGGAATATATAGTTCGAAACCTTCTTCACCGGTATAACCAGTACGTGAGATTTGAACACGATCAAAACCAGCTACTACTTGATCTTGCTTATAAGAATAATATTCAATCTCTTTCAAGTTAGTATCTGTAATGCGAGCCAATAATTCTTCAGCATTTGGTCCTTGAACAGCGATTAATCCCCAGTCATAAGTTTCATCTGTGATCTCAACTTGACCCTCTTGATTATGATCATGCATCCATTGAACAATCTTTTCACGGTTAGAGCCGTTTGGAGTTGCAACAAACTCGTCATCATTGCGGCGGTAATAAATCAAATCATCTAAGATGCCGCCATCTTCTTTACATACAGCGGTATATTGAGCTTTTCCGTTGAAAGTAGCTTTATGCACATCATTAGTGATTAATCCGTTCCACCAGTCATAAGCATTCATCTTAGCCGATTTAACACGAACCTCTCCCATATGTGAAGCGTCAAATAAACCTACTGCATTACGAACTGCCTCGTGCTCCTCAGCAATTTTGGTGATTTGAATTGGTAATCCCCATCCACCAAAATCTGTAATCTTGCATCCTTTTTCGATGTAATAGTCATACATAGGTGTTTTTTTCAATCCATTTTCATCTAATTGAACGTTTGTCATTATACTATCTCCTTCGCCTTACTTGATTAAAATATCTTTGACTTGTGCGTAGTATTCATCTAATTGAGAGGACAATTCAGCGACCTTGTTGTTAGCAAGCTCATAATACTCTTCTTGCTTTTCCTTATCCTTAAGCTGTCCTCCATTAATATATAAGTTTAATGAAGAAGCCTGAACAGCCGAACGTAACATTTGAAGACCTACACCAACATCGGAAACGATGATTTTTTTAATTAAAGGAATAACCTTGTCAAAGCCCTCCACAATTTGGCTGACTTCTGAAATCAAGTCAACTGGAGGTTGAGATGCAATTACTAACCCACTTTGAATTGCTTCATTACGCACTTGTTTTTCTACGTCTGTTGCTCTCGGCATACCATACGCTTTAGAAAGTGGTTCAAACTCAGTTGCATCGCGGTCGATAATGTTCACAAAAATCTCTTTACTTTTTTCAAACTCTTCAATTTTTTTAGCAAGAAAAGTTTGATCCTCTTTAGACAATTTATCACTTTGCGAGAAAATCATAGCCATCAAAATAGCACCAATACCCAATCCAGCTGTAACGCCCGCTGCAGCCCCTCCACCAGGAGTTGGATCATTAGAAGCTAACTTGTCAATAAATTCTGTGACTTTTAATTCTTTCATTACGCGCTCCTATTCTAAGCCATTTAGAAGCTTAGCACCTTTAACAACTTGTGAAGCCAGAACACCTGTTGTTACAGAACCAACACCACCTGGGACAGGAGTGATAGCACTTGCTTTAGGTTCAACTTCATCAAAGCGAACATCTCCAGTTGCCTTACCATCTTTGTAACCAAAGCCAACATCAATTACTGTTGCACCTTCTTTAATGTAGTCAGGGCCAACAAGTCCTAAAGCTCCGGTAGCTGAGACCACAATGTCAGCTAAAGTAGTGTGGATAGTGTTGTCTTTAGTATAGACATGTGTATTTGAAACAGTTGCATTACGGTTTGATAACATAACTGCTAATGGCTTACCAACAACTGGTGATGAACCAATAACACAAACTTCAGCACCCTCTAATTCATAGTCATAGTAATCAAGAATTTCGATACAAGCTTGTGCTGTAGAAGGAGCCATTGCAGTTGGATCATTGTTAATTAGCTTACCTAAGTTAACTGGGTTCAAGGCATCTACGTCTTTATATGGATTTAAGCGCTCAGCAATTTCTGCTCGCTCAATTCCTTCTGGGAATGGTTGCATAATGATAACGCCTGACACAGATTTATCTGCATTTAATTCATCGATAATTTTTAAGACATCTTCGGTGGTCTTAGCATCCAATTCAGTACGAGCTTCTGCTTCGATTCCACATTTTTCCATTACTTTCATAGCATTTTTTTCATAAGCCATGGAAGAAGGGTTTTCATCGACACGTAACACTACTAATTTAGGAACAATCCCTTTTTCTCTTAAAGCTTCTGCTTCTTGACGAGTACGCTCGCGAATTGCTTTCCCAACTTCTTTACCATCTAAAATCTTACCCATAAGATCCTCCCTTTTCTATTCAATACACTGTAAAAGTCGAACGAGCAAAAATTTACTCGCTCGACTATTAATTTTATCTTAGAATCAATTCTTTTTAGAACAATCCTTCAATGTTACCTTTTTCATCAACATCAATACGGTTAGCAGCTGGTTCTTTTGGTAAGCCAGGCATCTTCATAATGTCACCTGTCATAGCAACTAGGAAGCCTGCACCAGCAGAAACGGTTAAGTCACGGATAGTAACAGTAAATCCTTCTGGAGCTCCTAATAATTTAGGATCATCGGAGAATGAATATTGCGTTTTAGCCATACAAATTGGTAATTTACCATGTCCTTGCTCGGTGAATTGCTTAATTTTCTTCTTAGCTACTGAAGTAAACTCAACTTTTGCACCACCGTAGATTCTAGTTACTAATGTTTCAAGTTTTTCTTCGATAGAAGCTTCTACATCATAAGCAAACTTAAAGTTGCTTTCTTTTTCAGATGCTTCAACTACAGCCTTAGCTAGTTCAGTTGCACCTTCACCTCCATCAGAGAAGTGAGTTGAAAGAACAACTTTAACGCCTTCTTTTTCACATTCTTCACGTAATGCTTCAATTTCGGCATCTGTATCAGTTGGGAACGCATTGATAGCTACTACTGGGTTTAATCCGAACACATTCTTAATATTGTTAATGTGACGCATTAAGTTAGGCATACCTTTACGTAAAGCTTCTACATTTTCAGGTCCTAATTCTTTTTTATCAACTCCACCATGCATCTTCAATGCACGGATTGTTGCAACGATTACAACTGCTGAAGGAGCTATCCCTGCTTGACGACATTTGATATCTAAGAATTTCTCAGCACCTAAGTCTGCACCGAAACCAGCTTCAGTAATTGTGTAATCTGCATAATTCATTGCTAGTTTCGTTGCAATAATTGAGTTGCATCCGTGAGCAATGTTTGCGAATGGTCCACCGTGCACAAAAGCTGGTGTCCCTTCTAAAGTTTGTACAATATTTGGCTTGATTGCATCTTTAAGTAATGCAGTTGCAGCTCCAGCACCATTAATATCTTTAACAGTAACTGGCTTATTATCTTTACGAGTGTAAGCAACGATCATATTACCTAATTTTTCTTTTAATTCTTGTAAATTATTAGATAGACAGAATGCTGCCATTACTTCAGAAGCTACAACGATGTCGTAACCATCTTCACGTGTTACTCCATCAACACGACGGCCTAATCCATTTACAATATTACGTAATTGACGGTCGTTCATATCGACAACACGACGCCATACAATTCGGTTTGTATCAATATCTAATGCGTTACCATGGTGGATGTGGTTATCTAATAAGGCAGCGATTAAGTTAGTTGCTGCTCCAATCGCGTGGAAGTCTCCAGTAAAGTGTAAGTTAATATCTTCCATTGGAACAACTTGTGCGTATCCACCACCAGCTGCTCCACCTTTAATACCAAATACTGGTCCTAATGAAGGCTCACGTAAAGCAACTGCTGTTTTCTTACCAATTTTAGACATTCCGTCTGCCAAGCCGATTGAAGTAGTTGTTTTACCTTCACCAGCAGGAGTTGGAGTAATCGCTGTAACAAGAATTAATTTTCCTAAGTCCTTGTTATCCATATCTAATTTAGTAAAATCGATTTTAGCTTTTGTTTTACCGTAAGGCTCTAATACATCATTAGAAATACCTAACTTTGCAGCCACATCTTCAATTGGTTGCAATTTAGCTTCCTGTGCGATTTGAATATCTGTCTTCATTAAAATCTTTTCCCCCTTTAGATAAATCACATAGTATCTCTATGCATCTTTCATCATACCATAAAACGTTAGGAAACTCTTACATTTTGCAGACAGTTTTTAAAAAATTGCATTTTTAGCTTGCAATTCAGTTTTTTCACAAACATTTTTATGTAAGCAAGTACTAAATTTGTTTATATTATCAATAAAGAAAGTTAGTTGTGCTTTTCACAACCGCTATTTAATAGATGAAAGTTGTTATTAATATAGTGATAACCACTTGGTCAACTTAATCTTTTTTCACAAAATTTTCGTTATTTCTTAAATTGCACTTACCTTATACATTCTGGAGTTATGGTATCCTAGTAAAATTTTATGATAACCAGCTAATTTTTCATCAATTTCACGATTACCTGTATAAACTAAAAGCGGTTGACCTTTTAAGGTGTTTAATTTTCCTGGTGTTGCAACGATTATAATATCCTCTTTATCTAGCTTGGCAAGAACCTTGTCAGATAATTGATGATTGCCTCGGCCAAAGAGATATCCTTGACCACCCATCGGTGTAACAATCAATTTAGCTGGCTTGTCCCCAATGATATCCAAAATCTCTTGTTCATAGACATCTTTTTTTACAACTTTTTTATTTCGAATGATATCAACACCTAATAATGTTGGTTCCAGACCTAACTCTAACATTACCGGAGCAACTGTTGAACCAGAGCCAATAATGTAGAAGACATCTTCTTCCATTCTATCTATAATATCAAGCGCTATAGAAACTCTTGCTGCCTCATCCGATTGAGGAGTAGGTGATTTCAAATTTTGTAAATGACTTTCATCATAAGGAACACTTAGGTATCCATAGACTTTAGTAATTATTTCATCCCTACGGAATGCATCTTCTTCAATATCAATAACTTCCTCATCTTTTAGAGACAATTCCTTGTCTTTCAAATACCTCAAAGCTAACTTACCGGCATGTTCCGGTGTCACTGCATAAACAGGAGAATGAATCTTAACACCCGCTGGTATCCCAATCGTTGGAATAGCAAGTTGAGTAACTGAAGCAATATCACGTGCCGTTCCGTCGCCTCCTGCAAAAAGTATTAAATCCACCTCTCTCTCTTGAAATTTTTCAACTAAATGAATGGTATCCTTCGCCATACTGTCACCATCGATTTGATGAATCACTTCATAATTCAATTCGGTTTCTTTTACTAAATCTTCTCCCATTTTACCAGAAGCAACATATACAATTAATTCTTCTTTAAGAGGAGCTAATTCTTTGAGCGCTTTCAAGGCTTTTAAAGGGGCCTCAGGATTAGCTCCTCTCTTAATCGCCTCAGTTAATACATCTTTACCATCGGTACCTTTTAAACCAACTCGTCCTCCCATACCAGCAATGGGATTTACTACAATTCCTAATTTTTTCATTAATTCTCTCCTCTCAATAATCTTCTATTCTATTATAGGTCTTATAAATGTTCTTGTCATACCTAAGCTCTAGTTTACAATTTTTACTTTTCTTTCTATAATTTAAATTGTCTGATTTTACAAGTTCCTTGTAGGAGTGATTTTTTGCAAAAAAATTTGAAATTTTATATCAAATTGTTTAGAGTGACTTTTCTATTAAGTGCTTTTACCTTTGGTGGAGGTTATGTAATTGTAAGTCTTATGAAAAAGCAATTTGTTGATGACTATCATTGGTTTGAAGAAAATCAAATGCTCGATTTAATCGCAATCGCTCAATCTTCTCCAGGGGCAATCGCTATTAATGCCGCGGTGATTGTAGGTTATCAATTAGCAGGATGGCTCGGTGTTCTCACCACTGTTTTTGCCACTATCCTTCCTCCTTTTGCAATTATCTCTATCATTGCACATTTTTATCAGGTCTTTATTGAAAATCAATGGGTGGCTTGGATGTTAGAAGGAATGCAAGCGGGAGTAGCAGCGGTAATTGTTTCTGTTGTTTATACCATGATCAAAGATCTTGTTAAACAAAAAGAAAAGTATCTAATTCTCATTTTTATAAGCGCACTCATTTTAGTTAGCTATTTTAACTTCCCGATTTCATGGTTAATTCTTATTTCTTTATGTGGTGGCTTTATTTATTCTTATTTGAAGAGGTGATTACTTGATTTATTGGGAACTATTTCTTACTTTTTTAAATATTGGCTTACTTTCTTTTGGTGGTGGCTATGCTGCTTTGCCTTTGATTGAAGACTTGGTTGTTCACCAAGAGCATTGGCTATCTTTAGAAGAATTTGGTCATCTAATTACAATCTCACAAATGACACCTGGTCCAATTGCTATTAATGCCTCTACTTTTATTGGTACTCAAATCGGTGGTGTCAGTGGTGCAATAGTTGCTACTATCGGCTGTACCTTACCATCGATAATTATCGTGACTTTTTTAGCCTATCTTTATCAGCGTTTTCAAAAACTAAGTTTAATGCAAGATACCCTTTTTATCCTTAGGCCTATAGTGATTGCCTTAATAGCTAGTTCGGGCTTATCAATTTTTGTGAATGCTATTTGGCAAAAAGAGACTGTTGTTTGGATGGACCCTAATTGGTTAATGTTGGTAATTTTTATTATAGCCATGCTATTACTTAATAAGTTTAAAGCTAACCCCATCGTGATTATGATTTCTGCAGGGATTGTTAATTTGATTTATCATGCATTTTAAAAAATTAGTTGTTACTCATTTGTCCTTTTTAGGGTTATATTAAACAGAAGGTAGGCAACTCTTTGTTTATTTAATAAAACTAAAACACCGTCCTTAACGCTGTTTAACAGTGTTAAGGACGGTGTTTTAGCTAACTTCGGTCACAAGCTCTTTGTCATTTAATCAGTTGATGAGTTATAAAACAGTTTATCAATCGTTTTCTTTTGTTCTTCTAACCACCTTTTTGCTTCATCAACCGCTTGATTTTCAGCCGCTTGTTTTACTTTTTCAATTTTTTTACGCCGGTCACGTTCTTCAATAAGGGCTAGGTACTCTTCAAGAGTAAGCCCATGTTCCATCATAAATTGCGCATTTAGTTGACCTACATAGCGATAATGCCAAGGTTCAAAATTAAAAGTAGTCATTTCTGTCTTATTTTGAGGGTATCTTAAAATAAACCCAAAATTGGCTGCATTTTCTACTAACCATTGGGCCGATGCCGTTTCGCTATAATTTTCAGTTAAGCCTCCTCCTATGCTGGTCCAATCTTGACCTAATATATCAATAGCGAGCCCAGTCATATGCTCTGTGGCATTTGCTGGTGCTGTATATAAATTGGTTAAATATCTCGCTTCTGATTCACTATAACCGACCGCCATTAAAGACTGTTTTCTAGAACTTTCTAACCCTGCTTGCTGATTTGTCGAACGGTATCCTGAAATAATTGTAAATAGATAACCATCCTCCAAACCTGCTTGTAACAGCTGACTAAGTTTTTCTTCAATGTTAGCAGCATATGGAATTCCTTCAATTGAAGTAACTAAATCAACTTCAATTTGATTGTTGATTGGGTTGCTTGGATTCACCAAAAGTAAATTGGGATCATTTAAATTTCCCTCAGCAGGAATTGAATCAATTAATTCATCAACACTAGCATTTGATTTTATCGCATCAATCTGACTCAATTCTGGTAAATTGTATTTAGCTAAAGCCACCGCTTTGTCAAAAGGAAAAATAAGTAGAAGTAAAAATATTAAGAAAATTTTCTTAATACTCATTTTTATCACCTCATATTTGTTTTCAAAGGATCAAGTGTTCCAATAATAAACATTCTGATACGCAAACTACTTAAGGAAACTCTCAAACTATTTATCCTGTTCGATAAAGTGCTTAAGAGCCAGCTATTATTATAAGCGCCAAAAAGTATAGCCAGCTTCCTTAAAATAATCAGCATCCAGTATGCTTTTGACATCTATAAGAACTCTTTCTTTAGGTGTTAATTTTGCATTAAACAATTTTTCGATGCTTGTATTATTTAGTTCTCGAAATTCCTGATGAGCTACTGCAAAGATAACAGCATCCGCATCCTGAACTTGATCGAACGCTGTTAAATCAACATCATATTCTGCTTTGGCATCACTTGATTCAGCCCAAGGATCTACTACAACAGGCTCAATATCGAAAGTCCTTAAATAATTGATAATATCGGCAACTTTTGAGTTGCGCGTATCTGGTGTATGTTCTTTAAAAGTTAGACCCAAAATAACTACTTTAGAGTCTGTTACTTTTTTACCCGCCTTAACCATGAGCTTAATCAACTTATCACCAATAAAATCTCCCATTTGATCATTTATTTGGCGACCAGAAAGAATAATCTGACTATGATAGCCCAAGTTTTCTGCCTCGTAAACAAAGTAGTAAGGATCTACACCAATACAGTGTCCTCCCACTAGTCCTGGTGTGAAACCTAAAGCATTCCATTTGGTATTCATGGCATCAATAACATCTTGCGAATCAATTTCCATTCGATCAAAAACGAGAGCTAACTCATTCATAAATGCAATGTTAATATCTCTTTGACTATTTTCAACAACTTTAGCGGCTTCAGCAACTTTAATACTTGGTGCACGATGAACACCCGCTTCAATTACTAGTTCATATACTTTAGCCATTGTATCTAAAGCATCAGCAGTTGTAGCAGAAACGATCTTTTTAATTTTTGGTAAAGTATGGACCTTATCTCCTGGATTAATTCTTTCAGGTGAATAACCTACCCAAAAATCAACACCATGCACTAATCCTGAACTTTCTTCAAGTTCTTCAATACACATTTCCTCAGTAACCCCAGGATAAACCGTTGACTCATAAGCAACTAAAGTCCCTTTAGACATGTTTTTCCCTACGGTTCTTGTGGCTGAAATAACCGGATCTAAATTAGGTGTCTTATCTTGATTGATAGGTGTTGGAACCGCAACAATAATAAAGTTCGCTTCTTTTAGCCTACTTTGGTCGTAGGTGAAAGCTAAATTTGTATTCTTGACTGCTTCATCTCCAACCTCTAGAGTTGGATCGATACCCTGCAAATATTGCTCCACTTTATGAACATTGTTGTCATAGCCAATTGTTTCAATGTGCTTAGCAAATTCTATGGCAATCGGCATACCCACATACCCTAAACCTACAACTGCTAACTTTGTTTTACCTTCAATTAAATTTTGATATATATTCATTTTTTTCTCCTAACCTTATTTAGCTATCTTATATAATTGCTTGTTAAATTATAACCGCCTTTTAATTGCCTGAAAAACATAATGACTATAATAATATATGCACTGATATAGTGGTAATTTTTCTAAATGGCGATAAGTGTACCATGTTCGCTTAAGAGCTGAAAGCTTGTTGGAGGAAATAGAACCAGAAACTTGACGATAGTGATTAAGCACTTCATTTAAAGCATAAGCTTCAATTTTTCGTTCACGCATTAACATTAGCCAAGTTGCTGTGTCTTGTCCTTTCCGCACTAAAGGCATTCTAAAGTCTCCTATTTTTTCACGATCAATCATTACTGTAGAGCAAGCAATGGCTGTGTTTTTTAGAAGGCCATTATAATCTAAACGTTCTGGTAAATCTACTGTTTCTTTAAGGGTTTCTCCACTTTCATCTATTAAGGAAAAATTTGTATAAGTAAAAGATAGCGCCTTTTCTTGCATAAATGCTAATTGTTTCTCCAACTTACAATATTCCCAAACATCATCACTATCAATAAATGAAATATATCTACCTCTAGCCAATTCAAGCCCCTTGTTTCTTGCCACTGCGGCACCAGAGTTTTTTGATAAATTAACCAATTGAATACGGCTATCTTCTTGTGCAAATTCTTGAATTATTCTCACACTAATATCATTTGAGCAATCATTGACTAGCAACCACTCCCAATTCTGATAACTCTGATTAAGCACGCTCTCGATGGTTTTTTTTAAGAATCTTTCTGCGTTATAAACAGGGGTTATTATCGACACCAATCCTGATTTTGAATTCATCTCACAATTCTCCTTAAATAATCTGAATTATCTTGATTCTTGCTTGATAAAGCTCTGCCAATTGGCGTTGGTCATTATACCACTTTTTATCGGTAATATTAGCGTCTAAGACGATAACAATTTCATTTGGTGAAAAGTTTGCATCAAGACTTGCTAAGTTAGTCGCTTGCACTCCGTAGGTGTTTCCTTCAGGAGAGATTAGTTCTTGAACATTCACTTCTTGATGCTTTTGTTGTCTAAGGATTACTCGCTGACTATCACTAGGAGTTCGAATTAATTTTTCTAAGACTTCTCGATTATCTTGACGGTTATAAATAAAATGCAGATCATTAATTCCCCAAGTATAATCAAAAGCATAGCCTATTTTATGTCTTCGATAATGTGCAATCATGCTCCAAGCTATCGATAAAATAGCGCCTAAAAAGAGACCCAATAAGCCATAGATAATACTTCCTTTAGCCTCTTTAGTTTGAAATGGGGTCAAAGTTTCCCTACTAGGAACTTCTTCGATCAAATCAATTGGAATCATTTCTCCAATTTCTGGTGACCGAATGATTGAGACAGTATTTTTCCCGAGGAAAGGTAGCTTTTGTTTTTCTAATAATTCAGCATATGCTTCGGCTATCTTTAAGTTTTCTTCAGCATTATTCCCCACCAAAAATCTTAAAGTAATAACATTTGAAGCGGCATCTCGAATTCCTGCAAGCCCACCTCGAAAAGTGTTGGTCTTATACATTTCAAGTTTTTTTTCTGCTTGAAGCCATTTTCCAAATTCGATACCAGTTTCTGCTTCAATTTGTTTAATAATAGTTGGTGTCGCAAAATAGTCATCAAAGACAGCCGCAGTTGAAAATAGACTGCCATCTTCCATTGTAACAATCACTTGGAATGAAGCTGGGTCTTGTTGATAGGCATGGGCTAGATAATTATATGATTCAATTTTATCACTATTTATTAAGCGGTTGACGACATACCTTCCTCCTACAACTAATAATGAGATAATAACTGATCCAAACATAATTCTTCTAAAATAATTTTTAATAAAGCGGTATAACTCGTGAAAAACTGTAGCTAAGCTCATATTCCTAAACTCCTTTTACTTTTAAAATCCTGCGTTTGTTCTTTTGTATCGATTATTTTTACCCAACTTATAATTAAAGCAAAAAATACCCAGTGCCATTCAATCAACATATTATTTGCACTAGTAATACTTGCTAGAATAAAAATAATTAAAAAACTATAGAATACAAAAGAAATATTGCTTTGTAAAACAGAGGTCTTTCTCCCCACTCTAGCAACAAACTCCAACCGTCTTATCATTCCAATGTATGCCCATAAATAAAGTAACAGTGAAAGAATGCCGTTAGAAACTAAAATTTCAAGCCACCAATTATGCATATTGGTTATTTCATTAGTTGGCCAGATAGGTCTTACTTTAGCCCAATGCTCGATATTCCCCGATCCAACCCCTAAGCCAAAAGTTTGGGTCAAATAAAGTAAACCATTTCGCCAGATATTCATTCGCTTAGTATCACCAGATAAGCCTGCTTGTGGACCACCTAGAAAAATCACTTCAAAAACTTTTTCACGTATAGGTGGAATTAACATCATAAAAATAATAAAGGCGGTCATTATATAAAGTCTTTTCCCTTGGAAAAGATCCAACTTGAAGTTGCGAACTAGTTGTAAGCCGATAAAAAGAATTAAACATATTAAGGACATTCTTGAGCTAGTTTGGTAGATTAAAAATGTTGTTAATGCAAACATTAATAGTAAGAACATCCTTTGCCAATATCTTTGACTGTAATAGTATAGAACCATACAGAGGGTGACATACGCTAAAAGTAAAGTAGCATAGTCATTTTGATTGGCAAAAAAGGTGATTGGAATCCGAGTCCAGGGTTGGGAATCAAAAGTTCCATATTTATCCAATTTGGTCATATCTGCAAATACATAGATATTACCGATAATTTCGATATAGCCCCAAAATACTAAGGCAGTCATCATCCCCCACATGGCTTGAGCCAGACGAAACCACTGTCTTTTAGTACCCACCCAAAAATAAATAGCCACAATTGATGCCATGCCAACCGTCATTAAAAATGAAACTTGCAGCCAATCTTTAAAATTTTCAGCCCAAAGACCTGTTGTTAAAGCAATTAACCACCAAGCTAAAAAACAAAAAAGCATACGTGTTGAAGCAGAGGGTAACACCAATAAAAGCTTTCGATCTTTTTGTAAAATTTGCCAAGCAAGAATCAGAACAGAAAAAAGAGCAAGAATTCGGTAAAGGGTAATTTGAGCAATTGGCGTTTCAACGGCTAAAATTTGCGAACCTAAAAAAACACTCGTAACTAAAAGTAAACAATATAGAAACATGGGCCACTCCTTTCTTACTCTTTCTTTTCGAACAATTAATTAAAATCCCATTTCTCAGGATTACGCCAGATTTGATAACCATCTTGGATGGTCGAAAACTGAATAATGAGACAGACCAAAGCTAAGCCAAATGTTACAGACAAACGATAAGCATAATCACTAGTGTTAACGAAGGCAGCAATAAACATTAAACAAATGGACATGAGATGTTTACTTTGTTTGAAATAAAAGCCTGTCCGACTTGAAAAATAAGTTCTAGCTAGATAAAACATGATGTAAGCTCCGGATGACGCGGTGGCTGCTCCTAAAGCTCCCCATCTTGGAGTGAGCCAGAGATTAATAAAAAAATTAGGAATCAAAGCCAATAAAGAAACCAATGTATTAAAATAGGTCTTGCGTGAAAAAACAATTCCCAGTGTCGTTGTTTCAGAAAGTGTATACATAATATGAGGAAAACAGAGCAAGCCAAGAATATACTGAACAGAACGATAGTCCTCGCCTAAAATCATCATAATCAAGGGGCGAAATACAAGAATCCCAAAAAAGATACCCGTTAAAACAAAAAGAACAGCGTCTGAAATAAATTTATAATGCTTCATTGACTTGCCTTCATCATGCCATCGATAGGCAGTAGGAACCCAAAAGGTTGCAAATGCTGTCTTTAAAATACCAATCATATTGACAATCGCGATGCCTGCAGCATAAAACCCTAATTCTTTTTTGGTAGAAAAAGACCGAAGCATTAAGCTATCAATTGTATTGAGCACCGAATTAAGAGACATTGCAATCATAAGCGGAAAACCAAAAGATAATAATTTTTTTATGAGGTCATAGTCAACAACAAAATCATTCCACGATAACAAATCTCTATAACGTAAGAAAAGAAAACTATCCCCTATAAGTTGACCAAAAATCATTCCAAAAACCACTACACGAAAATCGCGAATGCCCAAAGCAATTATAGACAAGGAAACTGCAAAAATTAAACTCTTTAATAAAATGGTAAAGCCAGAATATTCTTTTGCTTTTTCTTGCATACGAATAGAAATGAGTACGAAGCGTTCAATAATCATTGAAATAAGTAAAATTGTACTCCAAATCACAATATAGCCTGCGTTAGGATCACTAAACAACCAATTCGCAATGGTCTGATTAAAAACAAGCATAACAAATGATAGAAGGATTCCCATCCCGATCGGGATAATAATTGCATGTTGAAAAAGGTGTTTTTTAGATGCAGCTTGATGAAATTCACGAGAAAAAGCCTGATCGAGACCAATATAAAGAAAATTAGGAATGTTTAAGATTAAGTTTCGATACAATCCTGAAACCCCATATTGGTCTGCTACTAACAACTGAGTCAAAATGCGGATTTGAATCAGTGAAATTAATGCACCAATAATCGGTCCTAAGGAAAACCCTGTTAATCTTTTCATAAAATGTTTCATATATTACCTCGAATCTATCCGAAAATGGCTCACTTGATGATCTAACACCTGGCGATACAGCTTGGCTGCAGCTTCATTAGTAAGGGACTTAGCTTGTATACTTCTAAATCGTTCTTCATCAGTGGGAATTTTAGTTGAACTTTGATGATAAAATTCAATCAGCCTTTGATACCATTCTTTAGGTTCACAATTTAAAGATAAAAATTGAATCAACCCCAAGCCCAAGTCTACTTCTTGACTTATTTGATCGCTGGCAAGCACGGGAATGCCTACCGCTTGAGCTTCAATGGCTACCGTGCCAAAACCTTCAGAAAAAGAGGGCATAATTAATAAATCGATACCGGCTAATAAATTAGCAACCGGACTAATTCTGCCAGCAAAGAAAACTTGGGCATCAATTTCTTTTTTTTCTACCTCTTTTTCTAAAAAATCCCGATCTTCCCCCTCACCAGCAATCACTAAACGCAAGGGATGATGCTGCTTTTTACTATAAGCTATGACTTCTAAGGTCAAAGGATGATTTTTAATTGCCGTTAAACGCCCCACTTGTCCAATTATTAGACTTTGTTTACTTTTCTTAGTGAATTTGCTTAGCCAATATTTACGACTTGTTCGCTTCTTTTCAAAATCGATAAAGAAATCATTGGGTTCTATGCTATTTGGAATAACCACAGAGGATTCTCCAACTTTCAAAGCAAACAATTCTTCTATTGAAAGTTGAGAACATCCAATCGGTAAACGAGACAATCTTCTATTGACTTGCGCATCAAAAACTTGCATCAATTTATTTTTTAAAGCTGTATTTTTGTCATAACGGTAATGCCCATGAATATAGAAATCAAAGGGCGTATCCTTTTGGAATTGATGGGCTAAATAATAATAAATGACTGAACGGTAACCTGCAATATGACTATAAACTACTTGGTAGGCATTCTCTTGAAAAGCTTTAGCAAAACTATTCTTAAAGGATTGCCAAGAAGTTTTTTTGGGGTTATTCAGAAAATAAATCTGACCACCCGTCTCTTCAATCGTCTGTTTAAAATAGTCAGGAACTTGACTGTAGGTAGCTACATCAAAAACCATCTCTTGATTGCTAGCTTCTTTAGCTAAATTGTGAATAAATGTAGAAATGCCTCCTCCAAAAGATGACATTAGATGTAGGATTCTAATTTTTTGCAAAAGCTTCCTCCTTATACGACTTTCTACTGATTAAAATTTAGGGATTCTAGTAATCTTTCTCTTTCACTTCTTGTTTGTGTGCTAGATAGGTCAAATGTTTCAGTTTTTTGACCCTTTTGAAGATTATAGTAGAGAGTAAATTTTAAAAAATGGTTAAAACCAATGTTACTTTTTACCAGGTAATCCGTTTGATTTAATTCTTTGGCTAGTTTTAAAAAGTGATGATAATCCATTAAATTGTCAGCCATAATTTGACTTGTCTTTTGTTCTTGCCGATCATCATTGTTAATATTTTTGAATAATACTCCATTAGAGTTCTTTTTAGCAACTTCTTCTAACCTATCAAGATCTAAGACAATTAAAAAATCAATGGGCAAATTATATGATTGCGTCAATTGTTCAACTAAAGCTAACTCTCCTTGCTTTAAACCATATTCTCTGATTGTTTTTGACATTTTAGTATCTGATATAAATAAATCTAATTGTGGATCGATGTTGACTTGGACTATCTTTTCTTGATTAAAATCCCATAAATAATAAGTTAATTCTTTAATTCTTTTCTCCCCAATTCGGCCTGCTTGACTGTAATCATAGCTCAAAACTAAGAGCTCGATGCCATCTTTTGCTAAGTCTTCAAAAGACCTATCTTTTTTTTCTAGTAATTCTTGTCCAATAGTATAGTATTGCCATTCAGAAGGATTATGGACAAAGGTGCCTTGGAAAGAATTTTTCAAATCATCCAGATAGCCAAAAAAGAGAAAAGTAGAAAAAACTAAAAGAATCATTACAAGAAAAAAGACCAAAAGTCTTTTTGAAAAAAAAGGACGTTTGTCTGATTTCTGTTCTGGAAACATATGCTTCCTCCGTTCAATTTATCATTAAAATCCTTCAGGATTTTTTTTCTGCCAATTCCATGAATCTAAACACATGGCATATAAGTTTTTTTGAGCCTTCCAATTCAACTCTTGATTAGCCCTTTCAGGATTGGCATAGGCAATCGCGATATCCCCTGGCCGACGATCCACGATTTGATAAGGTATTTGGACTTGATTGGCTTTTTCAAATGCCCTAATTAAATCTAGGACAGAATAACCTTGACCGGTCCCCAGATTAAATATTGCGACACCTTTATTTTTTAGATTGTGGCTAATCGCTTTTTGATGACCTTGTGCAAGATCTACTACATGAATATAATCACGCACACCTGTTCCATCGTGTGTTGGATAATCATTACCAAACACTTGCAATTCACGGCGCTTACCGATTGCTACTTGAGTAATATATGGCATTAAATTATTAGGAATTCCCTGAGGATCTTCACCAATCAAGCCAGAATGATGTGCTCCAATAGGATTAAAATAACGTAATAAAGTCACCGACCACTCAGAATCAGAATACGATAAGTCTTGCAATATTTTTTCTAAGACTAATTTTGTATAACCATAAGGATTACTAGCCTCACCCGTCGGCATTGATTCATCAAATGGCGCTTTATGTGCCTCACCATAAACAGTTGCTGAAGATGAGAAAATAATATTTTTGACTTGGTTTTCCTGCATGACTTCGAGCAAGGTAATTGTACCACTAAGATTATTATGATAATACTTTAAAGGTTTTTCAACAGATTCACCAACAGCCTTATAGCCAGCAAAATGAATGACTAAATCAACAGGATGATTTTTAAAAATTTGAGCCATTGCCTGTTTATCTTCAATGTTAGTTTGATAAAAAGTAACGTTTTTACCAGTAATTGTATGAATACGATTTAAAACCTCTGGTTTTGAATTTGAAAAATTATCGACAACGATTACTTCTTGATCATTGTTTAATAGTTCAATAACTGTATGACTGCCGATATATCCAGTTCCACCTGTAACTAAGATTGACATATATAGCCTCCATCCTTAGCTTATTTATATTCTGATTAATTATAGCATAACAAATCTAGCTAGATTCATTCTTCATAATTTCTTCCTAAATTTACTCCTACTTCTTAACCTAATAGGAATTGAGGTCCACAATTGCTATGAAGTTTGATATAATAACACAAGGTTTAAAACAACTTAACCTTAAGGGGGAATATAATGGCAGAGGCATTAATCATTTTTGCAAGTCTTACTGGAAATACCGAAGAAATGGCTGATATTATTGCTGAGCGTCTTGAAGCTCACGGTATCACTACTGATGTGGTTGAAGTCATGCAAGCAGATGCAGAAGACTTTTTAGAATATGATGCTGTATTAATCGGTTCTTATACTTACGGAGTCGATGGAGTACTACCAGACGAAATGCTAGATTTTTACGATGATTTGGGTGAATTAGATCTATCAGATAAAGTCTTTGGTGTTTTTGGTTCAGGCGATACTTACTATGAAGTCTTTTGTGGTGCTGTCGATCACTTTGAAAAACAATTTTTAAAAGTAGGCGCTCAAGCTGGTGGCCCATCATGTAAAATTAACTTAAATGCCGAAGGTGAGGATATTGAACGTCTTCAAGCTTTAGCTGATGGTATTGCTGAAAAATTAAATCAATAAGGAAAGAGGTATACTATGACTTTAAAAAATTTTGATCAACTTCTTGAAAAATATGCAAACTTAATCGTCAATAAAGGAATTGCAGTTAGTAAAGAAGATTATATTTTAATTTTCGCTGATCTTGATCAAGCCCCATTAGTTCGCTTAGTGACTGAAGCTGCTTACAAAGCAGGTGCTAAGTTTGTTAAAGTAAATTGGGCAGACGATACATTAACTCGTCTTCATTTTACCCATCAATCTGAAGAAACACTGACCGATATTCCGCAATTTATAATTGATGAAGGCAATTACTTTGTAGAAAAAAGAGCTAAACGTATCTCACTACGTTCAAGTGATCCAAATGTTCTTAAAGGAATTGATCCTGCAAAAATAAACGCAGCAAACCGTGCTTCTTCTCAAGCTATGAAAGATGTACGTATTGCGACACAATCAAATCTTGTTTCATGGTTAGTTGTTGCAGGTGCAGGTAAAGAGTGGGCTGCTCTTGTTTTCCCTGAACTAAAAACTTCTGAAGAACAAGTAGACGCTTTATGGGATCAAATTTTTAAAACAACACGTATTTATGAAGAAGACCCAATTAAAGCTTGGGATGAACATGAAGATCGTCTTAGCGAAAAAGCACGCTTCCTTAATGAACAACAATTCGATCAGTTGCATTATACAGGACCTGGAACTGATTTCACTGTCGGCTTACCTAAAAACCATGTCTGGGAAAGTGCCGGATCACTTAATGAAAAAGGCGAAGTCTTTATTGCTAACATGCCTACAGAAGAAGTCTTTACAGCTCCAGATTCAAGACGTGCAGAGGGCTATATTTCTTCTTCTAAACCATTAGCTTATGGTGGAACTATAATTGATGAAATGAAATTCACTTTCAAAGACGGTAAAGTTACCGAAGTATCAGCCAAAGAAGGTGAAGAAACCTTACGTCAACTGGTAGAAGAAAATGAGGGTTCTGATTCCTTAGGTGAAGTAGCGCTTGTTCCGCATCAATCACCAATTTCTCAATCAGGCATTATCTTCTTTAATACTCTATTTGACGAAAATGCTTCTAACCACATCGCATTAGGACAAGCCTACGCTACTTCTGTAAAAAATGGTGCTAAAATGAGCCAAAAAGAGCTAGAGGAAGTGGGACTTAATCGCTCGAATGTTCACGTGGACTTTATGGTAGGAAATGCGGAAATGAATGTTGATGGAATCTCAGTAGATGGTACTGTTACCCCGATCTTCCGTAAAGGTGAATGGGCATTTTAATCACTTTAGAAGGAGGTGTTAAGGATGGTAACCCCTTCAAACTTTAACACAAATTTTGAAGAAGAAATAACCAAACACATTGAAGAAATAGATCGACGGGTAGACCGAACCGGTTGGCCGCTTCTAATCATCGGCATCATTATTTTCTTCTTACTTGTTTATCTGTCTGTAAAAGCTTTCTCTATTCCAACAACGAAAGAATATGAAGGCAGTCAAGCTGCCATGAATCAAAAAGTTGAAGATTTAGAAAATCGACTTTCTTCATTAGAAGCCCTAATCGAAGAAAGGCAAGAGTAGATAATATGGATATTTTACATATTAATTCCTATTTCTCAACTTCTGGTTTATTTAAACAAGTCTATGATCGTCAAGTAAAGCAGGGACATAAATTAAAAGTTTATGTCCCCATTTCGCATCAATTCCCTCAAGAAAGAGTAGCAGCTAGTGGAGATTACTTAAATCTATCTAGAAATCACGATCAATGGATGCGCTGGTTTTTTCCACTTAAACACCATAAGATTTGGCAAGATTTAAAAGAATCATACAGTTTAGATAGCTTTGATCTTACTCATGCACACTCACTCTTTTCAAATGGTTGGTTAGCTAGACAAGTTTATCTTAAATATCATGTCCCCTATATTGTTGCTGTACGCAATGCGGACCTACATACTTTTTTTGAAAAAATGCCATGGATGCGAAATGTGGGCTTAGATATTCTGCGCGATGCCAAGCAGATTATCTTTATTTCACAAAATACTTACCAACAGGTTTTTAATCGCTTTATACCCACTAAAGAATTGGATAATCTTAAAGGTAAAAGCCAGGTCATTGCTAACGGCATTGATGATTATTGGCATAACAATCGCTTCAATGAAAAGAAATTTATTTGTCATCAGCCACTGCGTATTGTAACCGCTGGTAAAGTATCTTCTGGTAAACGTTTTGTTGAATTAGCTAAAATGATCGAACACTTTTCAAAAAAATACCAAGCGGCGGAGTTACATATTGCTGGTCCCAATTGGGATGCTAAAATTCTCAAGCAATTGCAAGCAATGGATCATATTACCTACCACGGCGCTTTAAACAAAGCTGAAATGGTCAGTTTATATCGTTCAATGGATCTTTTCGCCCTACTATCTTTCCCTGAAACCTTTGGATTAGTCTATCCAGAAGCAATGAGTCAAGGTTTGCCAGTAATCTATACTCAAAACGAAGGATTCGATTCATTTTTTAAAAATTACCATGTAGGCGTTTCTGTAGATCGATTTGATCAAACAGCTTTCGATCAAGCAATTCTTTATATTTTAAACCATTATGAACGTTTGTCTCAAGATGCTTTAGAAGCAATCAACCCCTTCAAATGGGATGAAATAATTAGCCGCTATGAAAAACTCTATCAATCAGTTATTTCCTAAAGGCTTCAATCATAAAAACAAGGGGTTGGAACAAAAGGGCTGCTCAGCCCTGCCTCAAAATTTACAGCGAGCCCAGATTGGAAAGTTACTTTCCAATCTGGGCTCGCTACTTTGCGTATTGACGTAGATTATTGGCCATAAATATTCGCTCGACATCGGTCTTAGAAAAGCTATTGCGACCGTTGATGTCGCTTGACAAGTGGTGTGTTTTTCTTTACGAGGAATAAAATCCTAGGCAGTTTTTCGGTGATGCTTTTTGAGACGACGGCCTGAAAAATTGCCTTTAGAACAAGCAAATAACAATACTTTAAGTAAGACACGAGGATGATAAACAGGTCGCCCATCGGCAAGTTCAAGTGGGCGAATATTTGCTTCTGGAATCTGTTCGTAGAGCTCGCTTAGTAATAGATCTTATCAAAGGCAAGCAAGTTTAATTCATAATACACTGTTGCTACATAGAAAGCCCCTCCTAAATAGTTTTGTGTTTCCTACTATTATATTAGGAAACGCTTTCTATGTTTATATTGTTAAAGAAAAAGTCCGATTAACGATTGTACCGTTTACCGAACTTTCTTTAATTATTCAGGGCTTTTGTTCCAACCCCTTGTTTTTATTTTTAAACAATTAAATTATATTTCATTTTCCTGTTGAGTCAATAAAATAGGTCCGTCTGGTCCAATAGCTAATGAATGCTCGTACTGGGCACAGTATCCTCCGTCTCGGGTTCTGGCCGTCCAACCGTTGGCATCCATCTTCATTTTCCAATCTCCTGTGGTTACCATTGGTTCAATGGTAATTGTCATACCTTCTTTTAATCGAAGTCCCTTGCCTTTTATACCATAGTGAGGAACAGCTGGTTCTTCATGGATAGTAGGACCAATACCGTGACCAATAAAGTCGCGAACTACACCAAAGCCCTCTTTTTCCACATATGTTTGAATAGCATGTCCAATATCCCCTATACGATTCCCAGGTCTAGCTTGTTCAATCCCGCGATATAATGCTTCCTTGGTAACCTCCATTAATCGCTTATGCTCTGGACTAATTTTACCTACCGCATAACACCAACAAGAATCAGAGATAGCTCCATTAAAATCTACACAGAAGTCTACCTTTATTATATCACCAGCTTTTAAGCTACGATTAGATGGGAATCCGTGACATATCTCGTCATTAACACTGGTGCAAGTAGCAAATTTATAACCTTCGTAGCCGATTTGGGCAGCGACAGCTCCAGCTGCTTCAATTTTATTTTGAACAAATTGATCGATTTGTTTAGTAGTTAGCCCCGCTTTTATAAAATCCCGTAATGCTACATGAATATCAGAAAGGATTTTTCCTGATTCTTTCATGGCTTGAATTTCTCTTTCAGATTTAAGTGTGATCATTAATAGCCTTCTTTCTAATTTCATTATCGAATCTATTATAACGAATTACAGCTCTTTTTCCAGCCATTCGATTTCAATCCGAGCCGCTTCTTGCTGATTAGTAGCATTATAAATAGTTTGATAAGTTATTATTTTTTTAGCATCAGTTTGAGTCTCTAATTTGACATTAGCCTCTGTAAGAATTTTAACTTGATGCTCTCTAAGCAACTCTCGACCATACTTAATCGCTAAGTTTTTTATGTCATAATTATTTTGTAACCAAGAAGGAAGACTACCAATGGACCAATTTATATAAACAAGATTATTGACATGATGATTAAAATCAATATCTTGATTTGTTATAGCTTGGTCTTTTTCTTTCCAAAGAGTTATATCGTCAGGAAAATTAAGCTTTATTTTCTTAACCTCTTGTTGGTGGTCAATAAGTTGTAATTCTTCTAACTTTTTATGAGCAATACGGCCCATTTTCCTAGTTTTTAAATTAATCACCGCGAATTGCATCTGACATTCTAACAAAAGATGATCTTTAGACCTTATCTCGAACCACCGCTCTAATAAAAATCGGTTGGCCTGAATAATCTTAGTCTGAACTTCAATCGTATCACCATATTGAGGCAGTTGATTGATCATGCAGATGTTTTGCGTAATTACCCAACTTTCATCCTGCCCCAAAATAGAGTCAGTTTGATCAAATTGATTAACTTGATCATGCCTTGTGGAAGTTTCCAGAACAGCTTCTAATAGTTTAGTAAAATTATTACTTTTATTTTCTGGATCGATAAACCAATCAGTATTTATTTTAAATGTTTGAGTATAAGACGTCAGTTTTTCCACCATGTCATTTCCTCCCAAATAAGAATATCAGTAAATAAAGAAAAAAGGCAGGTTCAATGAACCCGCCTAAGTGTTAAGCTAATCAACTTATCTTGTTTTCTTTAAGACAAAGGATACTACTGCAATCAGAATAATCGCTCCAATTAATGATGGGAAAATAGCAATGCCAGATACTACAGGGCCAAAATTAGAGAAGAATTGACCACCTATCCATGAACCGATGATACCAGCAATGATATTTCCAATAACTCCCCCAGGAATATCTTTACCTAGAACCATACCTGCTAACCATCCAATGATTCCTCCAACAATTAAAGTCATAATAAGTCCCATAATTATACCTTCTTTCTTTCATTTCTATATAAATTATATAACAAATTACTACATTTTGCGAATCCTTTGTTTTGTCCTTACCCTATTAAGCGTTTGATGAGCTGCTCTTTTATTGATTTACTAATTTACTAAGATGTGAGAGTTTTTGAGAACTAAGATGAATTGTTTCTTCATAATAATTTAACAGCATGCTGGTGGCGTTTTTCCATGAATATTTTTCAGCTTCTCGACGGGCTCTTAACCCCATTTTCTTAAGCTTTAAAGGATTATCTAAAATCTTTAAAGCTTCCATTAATGACTTTATATTCCCTGATTGATAAATCATTCCTGTTTGGTTGGGAGTAATTTGTTCTAGGGTAGGACCATTTTCAGCAGCGATTACCGGAACTCCTGAAGCCATCGATTCTGAAATAACTAAGCCAAAAGTTTCTGAAACAGATGGGAATATAAAGGCGTCTCCTGTTGCATATGCCTTAGACAAGTCTTCTCCAGTTAAAAAGCCAGTGAAGGTCGTTTTTGTGCCTGTAAATAATTCTTCTAAATGTTGGCGCTCTGGACCATCCCCAACAATTGCTAAACAGATATCCTCTCGGTAAGAAAGGATTGGTAATAAATGATCTAAATCTTTTTCAGCAGCAAGTCGTCCAACATAGACTAGTAGTTTTTGATTATCTAATCCAAAAGTCCATTTGTTATATAAATTCTGATCAAAAAACTTAGGATGCCTCTTTTTAAGGTCAATACCACGCGGCATAACTCCTTCAGCAGCTATCCCCTGTTGGATTAATTCTACTTTTAAACTTTCTGAAACAGTAACATTTAAATCAGCGTCATTATGCCAAAAGCGAATATAATCCCATAGAATTGGTTTCAAGAGCGGTAAATTATAGGAATCAAGATAATCAGGCAAGTGTGTATGGTAGGAAGCTAATAAAGGAATTCCCAATTGCTTAGCATATTTAACAGCAGAAGTTACCATGAAAAATGGATTGACTGCATGAATAATATCAGGTTTAAAATTTTGAATAATTGTTTTCATTTTGCGAGAAGGTAAACCCCAAGGACGTGATTTGTATAAAGGAAAGTTAAAAGAATCCATCGGTATCACTTCTACACCCTTATACTCAGTAATTCCTAAATCAGGTGATACGACAATTATTTCATGACCCAAGTCCTTCATAGCAATTGTCATATGAGCAAGGCGTGTACAGATACCATCTGTAGCAGGTACAAATGTTTCTGTTGCTATTAAAATTCTCATTTCACTTCTCCTTTACCTTAATGTCCTATCTTAATAATTATTATAACGCAATGATAAAAAGATACTGTAAATTTATTGTAAAATTTAGGTAAAGCTTTTATTTTTCCCTTTTGCGCGGTTTCCCAATGTTTTTAGTATTACGCTTACGATTTTTCTTTTTAGCTTTGACTGCTGTTTTTGGTTTTTTTGGATGTGATTTACTCTTAGTTATTCGTTTACTAGACCGTTTTATTTCTTCCTCCTCAGGCCATTCATTTAATAATTTACGATCATAAAGCACTCTTTCTTCTAAGTGAATACTACTGTCATCAAGCATATTTTTTAGGTCTATAGCTTCTTGTTGATTGACCAGTGAAATAGCACATCCCTCATTCCCCATGCGTCCAGTTCTTCCTGAACGATGATAATAAGTACGCACATCTCGTGCTGGATGATAATGAATAACATAAGGTATTCCTTCTATATCAAGTCCTCTAGAAGCTAAATCCGTCGTTAATAAATAGATTGTTTTTTGCTGTCTAAACTGTTCTAAGGCCATTTGTCTTTCTCGATTGGTTAATTGACTATGAAGTACAGATATGGATAAATTTTCAAAAATCATTTTTGCAGCAGCTCTTTCTAACTCACTAATTTGATCAAAAAAGACAATCGCTTGCATGCTTTCAATTTGAGCCAAACGTTTTAACATATTTGTTTTTTGTCGATTGTTAACTTCTAGGTACAAATGTTCAGTTTGCATATTGGCTGAATGCATTGAAATTTCTAAACGATCATATTCATAATTTTTTGCTTGTAAATAATCAAGAAAATCTTTACTTTTAGTAGCTGAAAAATAATAGCGTTTAATATCTCTCATGAGGCGTTTCTCAATCATTTCAATGTCTGCTATTTGCTGCTCACCTTTTGAAAAAAGATAGTCTGCTTCATCATAGACAATCCATTTAACCGTGTGAACCTTCAGTTTAGATGTTTGCTTTAGTAACTCATTAAAACGTCCAGGAGTTGCCACAATAAGCTCCGGTTTATTTTTTAATTTTTCAATTTGTCTTTTGACATTAGCACCGCCAACAATACTCATAGAAGTCATTCCAAGTAATCGGCTCCATTCATCCACCACTAAAAAAATCTGCTGAGCTAATTCTTGAGTAGGGGCAAATATGATGGCTTGTAGATGTTGGTTTACTTCAATCTTTTCTAGGATAGGAAGCAAATAGGCCAGTGTTTTTCCCGTACCAGTTGGCGAAATAGCTACAATCGGCTCTTCATTTTTAAGGTAGGGATAGACTTGTTTTTGAATAGGTGTTGCCTCGGAAAAATGTTTTTCTTGCCAGTGTTTTTTTAATTGTGTATTTGATAATTCCTTCATACAATCTCCTTCTTCATGAAAGAACGGCTAAAAGTCATTGACTTCTAACCGTTCAAGGGTCTTATAATAGTTTAGCTGACTGACGTAATAACTCAAGAACTTGAACCACTTGCAAGGATAATTGTCTCCAGTTCTCATACAATATTTCTTGATGAATTGTTTTTTCTTCAAGGATCATATCTGAAAAGCTTAATAACTCATCAAACATTGGATTAGCTGGTAAATAATCTATGATTTGGGCCTTCTTACCCTCTGTGTTAACTAAACTCACCTTGGTTAAGCGTGAGATATCATTAATGATAAAAGTTTCTTGGCCAATATAAATTTCACTCGGCATCAAAGAATGAACAGTCTTGGACAAAAAGATTGAAACTTGTGTTTGAGCATACTTTAAAATGACTGTACCAAACAAATCAACTTGTCGTCCATCATCTATCGCATGATAGTAAACAGATTCAGGAAGACCAAATAAGTCGAGCGCTATGTATAAAGGATAGACACCTAAATCCATCAAGGAACCACCATGAAAATCAGCATTAAAAACATTCGGAACTTGCCAACCCTTTTCTTTGGATTCTAAGTAAGTTTCATAGCGAGAAGAGTATTGTCCCATATTAAAGTTAGCACCATATAAAGGACTGTCCAACTCTTTCATTTTATGTTTAATTAAAGGCTTCAAACGACTATAATTTCGACTATGATAGTGCATTGCCGCTTCAAATACATAAACTCCGACTTCGTCAGCGAGTGAATAGAGCTCATGCCATTGAGCCGAGGAGGTTACCATAGGTTTTTCAATAATTACATGCTTTTTTGCTTTTACAGCTTGGATAGCCTGCTGAAAATGAAAGGAGTTAGGACTAGCGATATAAATCACTTCGATTTTAGGATCATAGAGAATATTATTTAATTCATTGGTAAAATAATCGGCATCATGTTTTTGTGCAAGCTGTTTAGCCGAGTCAAGATAACGTGAATAAACCGCTGTGAGATGGTAACGCTGTGTTAACCGAGCCGCATTCATCATTTGCTCAGTAATCCATGAGCTACCGATCGTCGCATAGTTCAACATGACAAACGCTCCTTTAGGATCACCATTATTTTCTTAAAGTTTCTTCATCGACTTGGTCGAGGTAGGCCTCTATACTTGCTAAAGTATCCGCAAGATTGCCAGGTTCAAATGGTGACTTCAAGTTCCCTGTTGCAATAATTTCTGTGAAAGTCTGAGTTCCCCCAACCTTACAAATATTCAAATAATCTTCCCAAGCTTTTGGATCATGATCTACTTGGCTACGTTTCCAGAATTGGAAAGCACATACTTGAGCCAAAGTATAATCAATATAATAGAAAGGCATAGTGAAGATGTGCAATTGTTTGAACCACCAGCCTCCATTTTCATAGAACTCATTGCCTTGGTAATCAATCCAAGGGTTGTAAATTTTTTCTAATTTTCTCCAAGTTTGACGACGTTCTTCTGGTGTCATGTTTGGATTTTCATATACTTCATGTTGGAAGTGGTCCACACAAACACCATAAGGAATAAATTGAACAGCTCCAGCTAAATGTTGATACTTAAACTTCTCAATGCTATCACCAAAGAAGTTTTTCATCCATGGCCAAGTTAAAAATTCCATTGACATTGAATGAATCTCACAAGACTCTAAAGTTGGCCATACAGCTTCAGGGGTTTGAATCCATCTTGAATTATAAACTTGGAAGGCATGGCCTGCCTCGTGAGTCAATACTTCAACGTCGTGTGATGTACCATTAAAATTGGCAAAAATATAAGGCGTCTTGTAATTTGGTAGATACGTACAATAACCACCTGTATCTTTACCTGGTTTAGACTCTAAATCTAAAACATCGTATTCAATTAATAAGTCAATGAACTCACCTGTTTCTGGTGATAATTCATGGTACATTTCAACACCTTTAGCAACAATCTCTTCTGGACTTCCTTCAGGTTTGGCATTGCCTGTAGGGAAAGTTAGACCTAAGTCATAAAAGGCTAGCTTATCCAAACCTAGACGTTCACGCTGACGTTCAAATAGTTTCTCAGCTAAAGGTACGACATGTTTTTGCACTTCTTTGCGATAGACTTCAACGTCCTTACGGTCATAGTCTAAACGTGCCATACGCGCATAACCCACTTCAACAAAATCTTTAAAACCTAGCTTTGTTGCAATTTCGTGACGCGTTTTAACTAATTGATCATAAATACGATCAAACTCATCTTGGCGTTCTAAATACCAATCAGTAATTAACTCAGAAGTTTCTTTACGTACTTTTCGATCAGCATCTTGAGTAAAGGCGCCAATACTTGATAAGTTATAAATTTCACCTTTATACTCAATTTCAGCAGAAGCTTTTAACTTACCATACTCTGATACCAAACGATTTTCCTTTTGTAATAGCGGTATAATTTCTGGAGAAAAGATTTTCAAATGATTTTCTGCTAACTTAAAGAAAGTGTGAGGTAGTTCTTCTTCTAATTCTTTACGATAAGGTGAGCCAAGTGTAGCTCGATAATAGTCACTTTCCCACTCACTAATAAGGGGTGAGTTTTCATCCCAGAAATCCGTTTCATCTGAATAGAATTGATCACGGGTATCCACTGAATGACGAATTGAAGTTAATGTTGAATTCGTTTCAATATCTCTTTGAATGTCTTGAATGGCCTTAACCGCTGCAAGTGCATCCTCAGCCGATTCAGCTTTTTTGATTCCCTCAATTTGCTGTTGGAATGACTGTTTTAAAAGAGACATATCTGGTCTTTTATATTCGAATTCATTGAATTTCATGCTTCCACATCCTTTTTTATTTATTATTTTTATTATAACACAGCGTGAATATGCTGAAAACGATTTAAAAATAAACTTTTTTGACTGCTTTTGCTATACTATATCTAAGTGAATTTAAGGAGCATCCAAATGACTAAGAAATTTCAATATAAAGGGATCGTCATTTATCAAAAATTAATTAAGGCCAGTGATCCGACATTGGTCTTATTTAAATTGAAACTAATCAAGCATCCATTAAATCCTATTGACTTAATTAACCAAGAATTTACTGCTTTGATTGCCCGTAAAGCTTTAACTTTTATGTATGAGGTTATGGTGGGAGATCAGATTCTTATATACGGACACTTTAACAATAAAAAGCAATTTATTACTGAAAAATATCTTATTGAAAAAAGAGTCCCCCGCTCATATGAAAAAGTAATCCAACAACTCCCTAATCAAAAAAAACTCTAGAAAGGAGACCCATCCTTGCCTAAAGAAAGCCCTGAAGAAATACGACATAATATTGAACAAAGACTCCCTTTATTACCTGAATTGCCCGGATGCTACTTAATGAAAGATGCTAATGATAAAATTATTTATGTGGGCAAAGCTAAAAACTTAAAAAACCGCGTGCGATCTTATTTCAGAGGAGCCCATGATAGTAAAACAACAAAACTGGTTTCTGAGATTCATCATTTTGAAACAATTGTTACCAATTCTAACAAAGAAGCTTTGATCCTTGAAATTAATTTGATTCAACAATACAAACCGCAATACAATATAAAACTTAAAGATGGCAGTATGTATCCTTATTTAAAAATAACTAATGAAAAGGACCCTCAATTAATTATTACCAATCGAGTTCTTAAGGATGGCGGACATTATTTTGGACCTTTTCCAAACGTACAAGCCGCTACAGCCACTCAACAATTATTACATAAAATTTATCCTCTAAGACGTTGTGGTAAAAATGAAAAGCGCGCTTGCTTTTACTACCATTTGGGACAGTGTATTGGTTGTTGTGATCATCCCGTTTCAAAAGAAACCTACCAAAAGCAAATTAATCGGATTAAACGTTTCTTTAATGGTGAAGTCGGTCCAATTAAAAACGACTTGAAGCGCAAGATGTCTGAAGCAGCTGATAAGCTAGAATTTGAACAAGCTGCTGATTTACGCGATCAGATTGAATATATTGAGACAACCGTTGAAAGACAAGCTATTATGAGTCAAGATTATGATAATATGGATGTCTTTAATTTCTATTATGATAGGGGATGGATATCTATACAAACCTTTATGTTAAGACAGGGTTCTATTCTTAAACGTAAAGCTGCTCTTTTTCCTAGTTATGGTGAAAAAGAACCAGATCATGAACTAACAACTTATATTGCTCGCTTCTATAAAGAGCAATATAATGTTATTCCAAAAGCTATCTTAGTCCCTGCTTCTGTTGATCAAGAGGTTTTAGAAGAAGTCTTTGAAATTCCTGTTCAAACACCTCTTAGAGGAAAGAAAAAGGCAATGCTCGATTTGTGTGAAAAAAATGCTAAATTAGCTTTAGATGAGAAATTCCGCTTAATTGAAGCTAGCACACGTAAAACGCTGGGCGCCATCGAAGAGTTAGCAGAGGCCCTTCAAATTGAACAGGCTAATCATATTGAAGCATTTGACCACTCACATATCCAAGGTGTTCATACGGTCTCGGGGATGGTTGTTTATCAAGAGGGTAAACCAGATCGCAAAAATTACCGTAAATTTAAGATTAAGAGTGGAGATGGAGCCAATGAATTTGCTCATTCTCAAGAAGTAATCAGGCGTCGTTACACTCGCTTGCTCAAAGAAAATAAACCATTACCTGATTTAATTTTGATGGATGGAGGGATTATACAAGTAAGAGCCGCTAGAGATGTCTTGGAAAATGAGTTAGGATTAGCTATCCCCGTAGTCGGTATGGTTAAAAATGATAAACACAAGACGGCCTCCTTACTGGAAGGTTACACTGAAAAGATAGTCGACCTTGATCCGCGTTCCCAAGCCTTCCACTTTATTCAAAGAGTGCAAGAAGAAGTTCATCGGTATGCAATATCTTATCACCGAAAAGTACGTGCTAAGAGTCAGGTGGCTTCTATTTTAGATACTATACCAGGAGTTGGCCCGGCTACACGCTCTAAACTTTTAAAACACTTTAAATCATTACAAAAAATTAAAGAATCTGATGTAGACACTCTGCGTAGATTGGGCATTTCCCGTCCGACCTCAAAACGAATTCTCGAATTCCTTAATGATTCTAATAACTGATAAGAAAAACCTTGCATAATTGGCACTGACCCCGAATAGTGAGACAAACATAAAAACACCTCCGTTGAATTCGTGTGAAATGAATTTAATGGAGGTGTT